>JBLHOI010000157.1:0-5539 GCA_047621375.1 Glaciecola sp. | reverse complement strand
GGCATACCAAAAGAGATGTCTATTGCGGTTAAGGCGATATTCATGTCTATTCCAAAATGGTCATGTACAATGCCAGCCACATATTGTACTGCTGTTCCTCTGCTATATTCGGTTGGATCACCGTGATCAGATAAGCTAGGCTCTGCAGCTAATCTATCCAAGATTAGCCCTCGTTCATCTATGTAACTCAAATAAGCTTTAGTGGTTTGTCTGACTAATTGCTCAAAGGTCTCTGCACCTTCAGCGGCCTTAGCTTGGCGTATTCTTAAGCTTTTATATTCCCGTTTGAGTAAAGTTTGTAGCAATTCCTTCATACTAGGATAATAAGCATATACCAGTGACTTACTGATCCCAGCCTCTTGTCCCAGCCTTTCCATGCTCAATGCCGATACACCTTCTACTGCAACCACTTCTGCCGCATGATCAAGTATTAAATTTTTCCTAACTTCTGGGGAGAGTCTGGTGCGTGTTTTTTTTGATTCTGTCATAGCGAAATTGGCCCCTTGGAATTAGCATATGTTAAGTAATAGTATGGATGAGGATTGTAAATGCAAGCTTTCTTACAACACATTGGTTCGTTTACATTATACACTATAAGCGACCAATGAACCCACGGGTCAAACGGTCGTTATGCTGCGCTTATAATTCCACGGTAACAAGGCTTCAATATCTTCCACCGTTTCGGCATATGGTATCGCTTTGAATACAGCATTAAGGTAGGCATAAGACTCGATGCCATGTAACCGAGCTGTCTCAATTAAACTATAATGAGAAGCACTGGCGTTTGCGCCTGCAGTTGTATCAGCAAAAAGCCACGCCCTCCTTTCGATTGCAAGAGGTCTAATAGCATTTTCTGCCAAGATATTGCTAATGCGAATGCGGTCGATCAAAGCTAGATGTAATTAATTCGGATGAATTCGTTCCAATCGTCTTTCGTTATTGACCAGCAGCAATAGAAGGCACTGCATCTCATAACCTCAAGCTCATGGCTAAACTCATGAGGGGTCAAATTGTTACAGAGTCTGTTTTTGCCAGCGAGTTTTTGGAGTTTGCTGATGTAATATCGACTTTAAAGCTTAGGGAAATAGCTTATCTTTCAAAGCTCGTACAGTTATATCAAAAAGGCGAAACGATAGACGATTATGACCTTGATCAATCCGTAGCAATCCAACTTAATAGAGATCTTCACTTCACAAAACCTCAAGGCTATAAATAATTATAAAGAAAATGGTTATTCCGTATGTGCTAGTAATGAAAACCTAAGTACCTATCGAGATTCATTATTTATGAACAAATATATATAGCGCCGTTTAATTACATGGATACAGATTGTATGTAGCTTTTGTGCAATAGAAATGGCTTAGCTAGCTCGGATTTTTTGGAGCGTGTTAGAGGCTATCGTATGAATAATGCTCAGACATGCTTAAAGTTGCGGTGACAGCTAGGGTTCCACTTCAAGGGCAGGGCGTCATAAAATGCAGCCCTATCGATCTTTGCAACCGAAGGCCAGAGCGGTGTTGCTGATTACGAAAGAAGTGGCTGGACAAATTGTGGTGCTGCCAGCCGGTACAATGGTAAACGAGACGATCATCAACTCAATTATTAAAATGTGATAGGCGTACTTTTTAACTCATTGATCATTTTTATTTTTTTAGCTTGAGCAATAAAATCACTTAGGTAATCAATTTTTTGTTCGTCCTTGCGGATACCTACAAAAATCTGTTTGCTAATTCCATTCTTTCCAAAACGAATACTTTTGATAGGCATTATTTTTGAGTACTCATCCACCAGCCAGCCGGGCAAGGCACAAATACCTCTGCCAGCGGCGACCATCTGCAACATGATCTCAGTTGTTTCAATGTATTTATGTTTCTTTACTGAACACTTTGCAGGGTTAAGAAATTGACTAAAAATATCGAGTCTAAGTGGCTCTACAGGGTAGCTAAACAGGCTTTCATCGCTTAATTGCTCGGGTAACACAAAATCTTGTTGTGCGAGTTTGTGAGACTCGGAAACTACAAGTCTATGCTCATATTCAAAAACGGGTATGTAGTCTATTTTAGGCTTAAAAAGCGGGTCTGGCGTAATAAGTACATCTATTTCATAGCTAAGTAATGCACCTAAAGCCCCAAATTGAAACTCTTGCTTTACATCCATATCAATATCGGGCCATTGCTCCAGATATGGTTGTATGACCCTGAGTAGCCATTGATAACAAGGGTGACACTCCATTCCTATTCGCAATGAACCCATCTCACCTTTGGAAATTTGATTTAATAATAATTCCGTGTGTAAAAACTGAGGCAATACTCTATTAGCAAGCGTTTGAATACGCTCTCCGGCAGGTGTAAGGCGCAAGTTTCTACCGTCTTTTTTCCATATCTGAGTATCAAGTTGCCCCTCTAATTTTTTAATACTGTGACTTAACGCAGATTGAGATAGGTGCAACGAATTAGCAGCTTTAGTTAGGGTTCCATAATCTTTGATTGCAGTGAGTATTTCTAAATGGATCCTTTCTAACATTAGTTAACTCCTATATTTAGCTTTAATGATGAACTAAATTCATCGATTGATGAAGTAATATTATTTGTTATAAATTCAATGATACTCATTAGTTATTCATAAGTTACGGGCGGAAAGTTCTCTTCGGACAATTTCTGCGCCTGCACTTAAAGCCTTTAGTTTCCCTCTTGCTACATCACGAGATAAAGGAGCCATGCCGCAATTAGTGCAAGGATAGAGCTTGTCGGCATCCACATACTTGAGTGCTTCTCGCAGGGTAGCGGCGACTTCCTCAGGTGTTTCAATGCTATTAGTTGCCACATCAATGGCACCTACCATCACTTTTTTACCTCTAATAAGTTCAAGTAGCTCCATTGGAACATGAGAGTTATGACATTCGAGCGAGATAATATCGATATTAGATTTTTGCAGTTTTGGAAAAGCTTCTTCATATTGTCGCCATTCAGACCCCAAGGTCTTTTTCCAATCGGTGTTGGCCTTGATGCCGTAACCATAGCAAATATGTATAGCGGTTTCACATTTAAGCCCTTCAATTGCTCTCTCTAAACAAGCAATTCCCCAATCATTAACCTCATCAAAAAACACATTAAATGCAGGCTCATCAAATTGGATAATATCAACACCCACTGCCTCTAAGTCTCTGGCTTCTTGATTAAGGATTTTAGCAAATTCCCATGCGAGCTTTTCGCGACTTTGGTAATGGTCGTCATAAAGTGTATCTATCATCGTCATTGGGCCTGGCAAAGCCCATTTAATAGGTTTGTTAGTTTGCTGGCGTAAAAGTTTGGCATCTTCAACAAACACTGGCTTTGGTCGAGAAACCTCACCAATCACTGTCGGCACACTCGCGTCATAACGATCACGAATCTTAACGGTTTTTCGATTCTCAAAATCAACGCCGGTCAGGTGCTCAATAAACGTGGTAACAAAATGTTGGCGTGTTTGCTCACCATCACTGACAATATCAATACCCGCTTGTTGTTGTTCTTGCAATGACACACGTAACGCATCGTGTTTGCCATCAATTAATTCCTGGCCCTGTAATTTCCAAGGTGACCATAGCGTTTCTGGTTGTGCAAGCCACGAGGGCTTGGGTAAACTGCCTGCCGTTGAAGTAGGTAATAATTTTTTCATAGTAAATGCGTTGTACCTTTGAGTTAATTAAATAGCGTAATTAGCAGACCACTGCTGAAGCATTGTTTGATATGGTTTGATGAAATGCTCTTCAGCAAATCTCCCCTGCTTAATGGCCAACATACTGCGCTCTTCTCGGTCATAAACAATTTGGGTTAATGAATGGTCCAGGTTCTTCAAATTTGGTTGATAGCAATTTCCTGCAACAGCATTCGCATTGTAAATTTCAGGTCGATAAATCTTTTGAAATGTTTCCATCGTGCTGATGGTACTTATAAGCTCAAGGTTACTATAATCATTAAGTAAATCGCCAAAGAAAAAGAAAGCTAAAGGCGCAACACTGTTAGGCGCCATAAAATAACGAACCTGTAAACCCATTTTTTTAAAGTATTGCTCAGTCAAAGATGGTTCATTAGGCAGATACTCAAAACCTAATAAAGGATGTTGATTTTGAGTTCGATTATAGGTTTTGTTATCCGAAACACTCAAACAGATAACAGGTGACTTATTAAAATGCTGTTTATACGTGGTTGAGTTGACAAAATGTTGAAATAGTTTGCCATGTAGAACGCCAAAATCATCTGGAATGCTAAATTTGCTTTGACCTTTATTATGCTCACCTAGTAATACATTAAAATCATAATCTCGCACGTAAGAAGAAAAGTTATTCCCTACAATGCCTTCAATGCGCTCATTAGTTTGATGATCAACAATATTCGTTTTTAATACTTCAATAGATGGGAAGGTTTGGTCACTGCCCTCAATATCCATATCAACAGAAATGATTTCAAGCTCTACAGAATAACGATCACCTCTGGGATTATCCCAGTACGCTAAAGCATTAAAACTATTGTCAATCATCTTTAAAGCGTTTCTCAAGTTCTGTTGGCGGTGCTCTCCTCTGGCCAAATTAGCAAAGTTGGTTGTAATACGTGTACTGTCTGAAGGTTGATAGTTTTCATCGAGAAGAGTTTTTTTAATAGTAAATGTAAAATTTTTATTCATGGCGATCTGTTACCCAATTTAATGTGAAAACTCAAATTTTTTCTCTAACTAAATTTTCCATCACAGTTTTTTATTGCTTCCCTAATAATATATTTAGGGAGCATCTGTAAACTTGTTCAGAATTAAGCAGTGCGTATTTTATACTTGATTAATTTGATGAATAAAAATGGTTTTATTTCATTGATTGATGAATAATTCTCATGCTTTATGGGTGAGGGTGGATCTTAATCGCTCAAAGGAAAATAAATTCGCGAAAATAACTACGTCTACAATCTGCTATTCGTTGACCTTGCAACATAATCTGTTGCCGGTCTCAAATTAGCATAATGCCAACTATCTACTTCTGCTTTATTATTCAGTCTTGGCGTTTGGCGATAAGATGACATTAAGCAATACGGCAGTAAACAGTGCGGAACTACTTACTGACGTACTTATTTTGAGCATCCAGCAACATCTCTTGTGTGATTAGTCTTTTATAACGACGTTGCCTGCGCCTTGCTTTTGCTGCATTTGCACGCCATTGGCTGCGCTTATCTATCACAATATCGTCAATGTCGTTAGCAAAATTAACGTTTGCAGCATCTTTTGGAGAAGTTCGCTTACTCAATGTTTTACTCTCGTATTTAAAATGAAAAAGTGCAATTTTTTTTGCCGCCACATAAGCGAATATTCGTCCAACTGAGTTAAATCTGCCTGCCCATTAATAATGCGTCTGCATAAAAAATCTGCTTGCTTGCCTTCATCTGTTGATTTGTTTGCAAACGGCATAAACACCTGCCTTGAAAAAATAAACCCGACTGTCGAAGCGTTACAAACCACCAGTAACCACAGGCCGAAGTCTTGGCCGAGCAGCAGATACGCAATAACAACTAAGGCT
>JBLHOI010000156.1:0-5551 GCA_047621375.1 Glaciecola sp. | reverse complement strand
GCCATGCAGTTATCTAGCGTATCCGTCGGTATTATTGCGCTATTTACGTTTCCGGTGATCACCGTATTTATTGAACCTTATTTTGAGAAAAACCGATTGCAATGGCAAGACATCGCCAGCGCGCTTGTCGTCTTAGCTGGTATTATCCTAATCGTTCCAGATGCGTCATTAGACAATGATGTTACCTTAGGCGTTATTGTCGGTGTTTTTTCGGCATTTCTTTATGCGATCCGCAATCTGTTGCATCGTCATTGTTTTTCGCATTACAGCGGCACTAAAGCGATGGCATGGCAAACCCTGATTATATGCCCTACATTGATATTTTTTACAACTGATGAATTGATGATGATTGATGTAAACACCTTGTGGTTATTAGTTGCACTGGGCACATTTTTTACCGCTGTACCGCATGCCATGATCGCTACTTCTCTAAAGCATTTGCGTGCAAAAACATTTTCCTTAGTTGCTTGTATGCAGCCTCTCTACGCAATCATATTTGCAATGATTTTGATTAATGAACAACCTACTTGGCAAACTTTAATCGGTGGTTTACTGGTAATTTCAGCAGCAGTATACGAGACTATAAACACCCATAGAGAAAACCAAAAAGCCAAACAATGCTCGTAATTGCCCACCGCGGTTTTAGCAGTCAATATACTGAGAATACCATTATCGCTTTCCAACAGGCCTTAATGCTTGATGTCGACGCCATTGAGCTGGACATTCATCAAGTTGAACACGAGTTCTTAGTTTTTCATGATCCTTACGTTGATAAACTGACCAACGGCAAAGGTCGTATCTTCGATATGCCACTCAAGCAGGCCCGCCAACTGCTTGTAAACGATAAATATACAATACCGACGTTGGGCGAAGTTGCGGCACTAATAGGCAACAAAGTTATATTAAATATTGAGGTGAAATCACTGCGATCAGTTAAGGAATTCGTCATTTACGTTAAACATTTTGTTGCTGCGTATCAATGTAAAGTAGTGATTTCATCCTTTGATCATCCTTTACTAATGGCGATAAAAACAAGTTTCAGTGACTTTACCGAAGCACAGAGGCCGCTTAAAGATGCCTACCCTGTAGAGTTTGCTGGATTAATTGCGCATGCACCGTTTGACCATGCTAAATACGCCAGTAATTTGGGTGTATTAATCGCAGCTACCGATTGGAATACAGTTAATGCCGACTTTGTAGAGGATGCTCATAGGCGCGGTAAGAAGGTATGGTGTTACACTGTAAACCACCAAGCAACGTTAATAGAACTCTTAGACATTGGCGTTGATGGTATATTTACAGATCGTCCGGACTGGGCCAGGCAATTTATTACGGACAGAGTAAGCATCGCTCAAGGCTCTATCCGAACCTTTTAATAGTTATTTAGCAACGATGATTATTTATCCGAACAACCATTCGCAGCCAACGGCGACGTTAACGAAACAGTCGGATCCCAGATTCTATACCAGATATTACTGATTTGACTTAAGTTAGGTCGTTCAGCTACTTTTCCAAAATCCCCGACCTTAATACCTGAACTCGTTTTCTTGCCCACAACAAAATTAAATGCATAACCGCACTCAACTCCCATGCGCAAGTCAGATAGGACCACCTTATCCTTTTTTTTGCGAACTGAATAAAAGCCTCGAGTAAACCATTGCAAACGCAAAACACCCCATTCATCCTGAATATCATCAAGTAATTCAGGATAAGTGCTGTAAGCGTTCAGTGTGACATCTGTCGATTTATCGAAAACTGAAGCATAGCCTTCATAGTAATCGCCATCTGACATTACCACCACGCGCCACAGCATAGTGGTTAATGGTGCAGGAGTACTAACATAAGCGTTAACTTGAATGCCTCGATTAATTAAAGCAGTTTCTACCTTTTGATCAATAGCTACTTTGGCAATAAGAGACCAACAGATATAGGCACTACTTAGCACTATTCCTAAAAAATTCATGCGTCGTGCCGTTGTAGCCTTAACATTTGGAAATAACGCAAACACTAGGCCCAGCAGCAGAGGTAAGGTATACGCAGGATCAATAATAAAGATATTAGAAACGGCTACGGGATATTCAGTAAAGGGCCACATTAATTGCGTTCCATAAACAGTTAAACTATCAAGAATTGCATGGGTGGATAAACATAAAAAGACTAACCAAAACCACTGGTTTGTATACTGCCGATCAATAGAATGGAGTTTTAATATTAACCAAGTAATGAAAGGACTAGCAAGAAGGTGAACGAAAAGAGAATGACTAAAGCCACGATGATAGGTAAAGGCTTCGACTTCACCGGCATAAGGTAGAAATACGTCTAAATCGGGTAATGTACCTAAAACAGCGCCCCAAACGATAGCTTTACGACCAACTTTACTTCCGAGTACAGCGTAACCGACAGATGCGCCTAACGCGATTTGTGTCAAAGAATCCATGTTTGCTTATTTTTGTTTTGTGAGACTATTAATAATAGTAGAACAAGCATATCTAAAATCCAATACGATCAGAAACGTACCGGTGAAAAAATAGTCGATATATATCCATAGTTACCAATGTCGTCATTACTGTCTTTGCATTAAATCTCTGCAATGGCTGGTTCTTTTAAGTCGTTGTAGAATTTCGTCTGCACCTTGTCTTGCTTTGCACTGTACATTGCCTGATCTGCAAAACTCCTAAGCATTGAGGGGCTCGATGAGTCATCCGGATACATAGCAATGCCGACGCTGGCACCAACCGATAAATCATAGTTTCTGATTGAGGTGAATGAAGACAAGCTAGTTGTTAATCTATTAACTACTTCCAACGCTTCATTGGACGATTGTAAATTTGGCAAAATAAACAGAAATTCATCTCCTCCTACTCGCACCGGAATATCTACCTGTCTGATTTCTTCTTTAAATAGTTTTGCAATGGCGGCCAGCACCTCATCGCCAATTTCGTGGCCCAAGTTATCGTTTATTTTTTTAAAGTCATTTAAATCAATAAACACAACAGCTATTTTTTGCACACTTCCTTTTGCACTGTTGAGCGTATTATTTAGCATAGGCGTAGCCAGCCTTGCCGAGTAATATCCGGTCAAAGAGTCGTGATTTGCAAAATATTCTATTTCTTTTTGTTGAGACGCAATTATTTTTAATTGCTTAGATAACTCCCTTAAACCTTGCGATGTCAGAATCAAAATTAAGGTAATTGATAAGGTCGAACCTGCAGCAACAATTACCCAAGAACCAAACATACCGCCATATACATCTGGACTTACCGAATAGTCAATCACATCATTGACAAATAACCAGCCTAGGCCAAGGGTAAAAGCACACCAAAAAGCTGAGAACCAAATAGCGGGACGAATCCCCCACAAAACCGCAACTAAAAAAGAGGTGAAAGTCGCGAATGTAAACACACCACTCTGTAATCCAAAGGAAAGCATTCCGGCTATAATCATGGCACTAAAAACCAAAATTATGACGACTAAATCTAGCGTGTAGTTTGATTTGTTTGGTCTAAAATTACAGACAAAGATAATAATTGCCAATGCAATATGCAGCAGAAAAATGGGTTGAAAACCAATTTCTAGCCAACGTAAAAGTGACAGAGGGAGGCCAAGAAAGGCAATAACAGAAAAACCTAGCATTAACTTAGAAGCTATAGAGCGTTTAAATTCTTTTAGAGCATCGTTTATTAAAAAAGAATATGGCAAGGGACCCTACCTATCTAAATAACCAAAGATAAGTATAAAGTAATTAGCTAGTTTTACAAATAAAGTTGAGATTAACTACCAATGCAGCCTTGCCCATTTATTTTTTATATTTTTTTGACTCACACACATCATCACAGCTTTTGCAGCTCTTACAACTTTTACACAGGCGTATGTTAGTTACATGAGCAGCTATAATCAAGAAAGCACCAATCGCAATAGTGAAAGGTTCATACTCATGGCCAAAGATGTCCTTGTTCCAATATATTAAGCCACCTAGTGTGAGAGAATACAGAGGGTAAAGTTGCCGATGATATTTGTGAAAACCAACAAATAATGCGGCAAAGCCAACTAAGATTGAGAATGTTAGTATCATTCGCTCGAACCACACTTCTGCGAATATGCTACTGGCTACCAAGGGTGCAATCGGCAGCAATACTGGTAAAAGCAAACAATGTAAAGCGCAAATACTAGACATCCAGATACCAACACGATCAAAAACAACATTTTGTGTTTTAGGATCGACAACAGCTTGCACAGCCGCCATTGCATCGGTTTCTGCTTCTAATATATCTGGCTTTAGGTCAGCGAATTTGCTGTTCATTTACTCTTCTCAAAAACCGAAAAAACTCGGTACGTGTTAAATTACCGTTATAATATAACATCTAATTTAAGAGCTGTAAAAGTATTAAAATAATCCGCGTATATTTACTGTAAAAATTTATTCTGGGGTAATGTCAGTTGCGGGTCTTGAGGTTTCTTTTGCAATTCTCGGTAGTTCAAAATTATCGATGCCGTTATTGTCCCCAAAAGACAAATATTCACTCACAGAAATAAGCTCTATGTCATCAGGTAAGTTAGCTAACTTGAGTTGTAAAAATGAGATAGTGACTTTGTGAGGATGTGCTATACCAATAACAGAGCCATTGAGTCGAGCTTCGATAATAAGCTGCTCAAACTGCTTTTCAAGATACGCTTCACTTGCGTAGTGATCAAGAAAAACATTACGTTCAGCACTTGCCACACCGTGCTGCTGAGCAATTATATGTGCTTTAGTAAATTTTGTAGTACGACTGTCAATAAAATATAGATTATTGTTATTAAGAACCTGCATAACCGCATTCATCTGCAATGTAATTTGCGTAAGTTTACTGCCCATATGGTTATTCACACCCGTAGCATGGGGCACAGACTTTAAAGCTAACAACAATTTCTTTTCGACTTCTTCAGGATACATGCTGGCCAACAAACCACCCTCGCCTAGTGCTTCTCCATGCAATGACTCCATCGGCATATGCAGCATAACTTCCCGACCTTGATGATAAGAATAAGTTGAAAACTCTGACGAAAAAGGGGTGTGCGGTAATATTGAAAAGGTAACTTTTTTAGGGAGAGAAAAAGCGTCAGAATCGGCTCGTTTATTTCCGATATCGTCAATGATGATAGCTATCTGAGACTTTTTCGGCTGGTGACTCGGGTATTGCTTAATTTGTTGAGAACTAACTAAACTGGCTTTCGCTGATTTAGTTGTCATCGTGTTGCTTTTAGCTTGGCTAGTTTTAGCGATTAGCGGTCCAGCACTCAAAAATAAGCTAACGCAAACCAATAACATGATTATGCTTGTTTTTTTTAGCACAGTTATTCTTCTTCTTCACTTTTTATTACCAACTACGTTATCGGCAACACAAGTTGATTAATATTATTAGTAGGCGTCATGAATATGTTAATACCCAGTACAATCGCACCCCGAATGAGCGCAAAAAATTGAATTAATATAAAATATATAAAATATATAAAAAGAGATAATCACAGAAAAACAACATAAGTACAACTTAAGTTACAAGTAGTCTGTTTT
>JBLHOI010000155.1:0-5574 GCA_047621375.1 Glaciecola sp. | reverse complement strand
TATCGTCCATTGGCCCAGATGCCGACACAAGAATTGATCGAGACTCTAGATTTCCTTGATCAAGGCGAAATTCAATACAAGTTAGAGGGTAATACTGTTTATGTTGTTGAATCGCAGTTTAACGATGCAAAATTCGGTATGGCTCGTCAAGGCATAAGTAATGGAGCCTCGCAAGGCACAGACATTATAATGCAAGATATGGGTTTTGGTGTAAGCCAGCGTGTTGAAATGGAACGATTGAAACATGCTCGTGAACAACAGATTGCGAGAACTATTGAAGATATGAACTCCATAGGCAAAGCACGCGTTCTGCTAGCCTTACCTAAAGAAAACGTATTTGCACGGCGCGAGAAGAAAGGCAGTGCCACGGTGGTTGTTACCGCTCGGCGAGGTAGTGTTGTTTCAGCGGAAGAAGTAAACTCTATTGTCGATATCGTTGCTTCTGCGGTTCAAGGCATGGAGCCAAGTCGAGTCACGGTAACGGATAATAATGGTCGTCTATTAAATTCAGGGTCACAGGATCCCGGCGCGTCTGCTGCGCGCAAAGAATACGAACTTGAAAAAAGACGTGAAGCGGAATACATGGAAAAGATTGACTCCATATTAATCCCAGTTCTAGGTTTAGGAAATTACACTGCACAAACTGACGTGACCATGGACTTTACCGCCGTCGAACAGACTCAACGCCGCTACAACCCTGATCTTCCCTCAGTTCGAAGTGAGATGATTTCGGAACAAAATAATGTGGGTAATGTTATTGCTGGAATACCTGGAGCACTATCCAATCAACCTCCTCTGGATGCCAGCATTCCTCAAAATGCAACTGGCGGCGTCAATAGCTCGCCTATACCCGGAAGTAACAGCAAAGAGCAAACTCGCAACTACGAATTAGATACAACGATTAGCCATACTAAACAGCAAGCGGGAGTTATTCGACGTTTGAGTGTTTCCGTCGCTGTAGACTATACATCGGAAATGGCAGCTGATGGCACCGTTTCAAGTATGCCTCTTAGTCAACAACAATTACTAAATATTCGTCGTCTACTGCAAGGTGGTATTGGTTTTGATGTGACTAGAGGAGATTCATTAGAAGTAGTGAGTATTCCTTTCAACAGAGTCGAAATCGGTGAAATTGAAGAAACGCCGATCTGGGAACAAGAGCGTTTTATGCCTATACTGAAGTTAGTGCTGGGTGCGTTAGTTATTATTATCTTGATATTTTTCGTCGTTCGACCCATGTTGATGAAGCTTATTTTTCCAGAAAATAATGTTTCAGATGGCGAATTTGACGAGTCAGCTTTAGATTTAGGTGATGATCCTTTGGCAATGCTCAATGACGAATTTGATGAAACTAAAATTGGTTTCGCCGCTGACGGTTCATTAATGTTACCTAACTTACGTAAAGACGAAGATGTGTTAAAAGCCGTGCGTGCTCTCGTAGCTAATGAGCCTGAGTTATCAGCGCAAGTGGTTCGTGGTTGGCTACTACAGGATGAATAAGGAATAAAATTATGGCTGAAGAAGATAATGCAAAACCAGCGGCTTCTAAGTATGACGTCAATAAATTAGACGGTGTAGAAAAAGCATCTATATTGTTACTGAGCTTATCTGAAGATGATGCGGCACAAATTCTCAAATTTATGGAGCCAAAGCAAGTCCAGACATTAGGGGCAGCTATGGCTGCAATGGATGACATGACACAGGACAAAATTACATCTGTGCATACCCATTTCATTGAAGAAATTCAAAACTATTCAACCATTGGATTCAAGAGCCAAGACTTTGTGCGCGGCGCATTAATTTCTGCGCTTGGCGAAGATAAAGCGGCTCATTTGCTGGATCAAATACTGACGGGTAACAGCGCAAAAGGCCTAGAATCACTAAAGTGGATGGATTCAAAACAAGTTGCAACAATCATTCGTAACGAGCATCCGCAAATTCAGACTATTGTGATTTCTTATCTGGAACCTGAACAATCGGCAGAAATTTTGTCGCAGTTTCCTGAAAAAGTAAGGTTAGACATATTAATGCGTGTTGCAAATCTTGAAGAAGTACAACCAGCCGCATTGCAAGAGCTAAACGAAATAATGGAGAAACAGTTTGCTGGCCAAGCGGGCGCTCAGGCTTCGAAGATGGGTGGACTGAAGTCGGCTGCGAATATAATGAATTACCTTGATACTAATATCGAAGGGCAGTTGATGGACGCTATTCGTGAAACTGATGAAGAAATGAGTCAGCAAATTCAGGATCTCATGTTCGTATTCGATAATCTTATCGATGTTGATGATCGAGGTATTCAAGCTATATTGCGTGAAACTCAGCAAGAAAGTCTGATGAAAGCGATTAAAGGTGCAGATGAAGAGTTGCGTAATAAAATCACCAGTAATATGTCTAAACGTGCCGCTGAAATGTTGCTTGATGATCTCCAAGCGATGGGACCAGTGCGCTTAAGTGAAGTTGAAATTGCACAAAAAGAAATGCTGGCAATTGCGCGTCGTTTAGCTGATGCGGGCGAAGTCATATTAGGCGGCGGTGGTGGCGATGAATTCATATAATGAGTATTTCTAGTAGTAAGCCAAAAGCACAATCACCTAAAGTGACTTCAGGCGAGTCTTTCGATGATGCTAAAACCTGGGATTTACCGACGGTTAACCCAGACGTGCAAAATAATGCGACTAATGCGCTTAACAAAACGCGCACTTGGAAATATGAACCGCCAGAGCTTGAGGAAGATATTACTCCCCTGACTGCCGCAGATATCGAAGCGATCCGAGCAGCAGCCTACGATGAAGGTTTTGCATTGGGTAAACAAGAAGGCTTTGACGTTGGCTTTAAGCAAGGTAAGCCAGAAGGCTTGGAACAGGGTGTTAGCGAAGGCAAAGAACAAGGTGTAGCGGATGGAATGCTAGCAGGTCAAAAGCAAATCGACGAGTTAGCAAGGAGTTGGCAATGTATTATAGAGCAAGCTGGTAATCCGTTAGCTCAAGTGAATGAAGAGCTCGAAAAAGAATTAGTTATTCTAGTGACTAAATTAGCTAAAGCGGTTATTAACGTTGAAGTAACGACGCAGAATGACGTGCTTCTCAGTGCTATCAGTGAAGGAATAAAAGTGCTTCCAATACAAGAAAGTCAGTATCAATTTCAAATGAACCCCATCGATGTTGCTATGATAAAAGGTCATTTTGGTAATGAAGTAATTGTTGAAAATAACTGGAGACTCATTGAAAACCCAGCTATTGAGCGCGGTGGCTGTGAACTCACTACGCAAAATAATGCGGTTGATATGTCAATTGGGCGTAGAAGCGCCGACGTATTTACTCAATTTCTAAATGCTCAAGGATTACACCATGATCCTCGCAATAGCTGATAAAATTAAGCAATTGCAGAATGAGGTGCCCAATGCGCCAGCTATCGCCTCGGGTAAGCTTATTAGGGGAGTTGGATTGACCTTAGAGGCAGTCGGTTGCCAAGTGCCCATAGGGGGTCGTTGTTTAGTACAAACAAGCCACGGTCAAATTGAAGCTGAAGTTGTTGGTTTTTCTGGTGATGTCACTTATTTAATGCCAGCTGAATCGGTCAAAGGTATTGTCCCTGGTTCGCGTGTTCAGCCCTTATCACATGAGAACGGACTCGCTGTGGGAAACGAGTTATTGGGGCGCGTTATTGACGCGAATGGTGAGCCCCTAGACGGCAAGGGTCCTATAAAGTGCAAACAAAAAGCGTCTTTGTCACCTCCTCCAATTAATCCGTTAACAAGAAAACCCGTCAACCAACCACTTGATGTTGGCGTTAGAGCTATCAATACGGTATTAACTGTAGGCAAAGGTCAGCGCATGGGATTATTTGCTGGCAGCGGTGTCGGTAAAAGTGTGTTGATGGGGATGATGACTAGGGGCACAACCGCGGATGTCGTTGTGGTTGGTCTCATTGGCGAACGTGGACGTGAAGTAAAAGAATTTATTCAAGATATTTTAACTACCGAGGATCGAGAAAAAGCAGTTGTAGTCGCCGCGCCAGCTGACACGTCACCTTTAATGCGTCTAAAAGGATGCGAGGCTGCAGTAACCATCGCCGAATACTTTAGAGACCAAGGTAAAGATGTATTGCTGTTAATTGACTCCCTTACGAGATACGCAATGGCACAACGCGAAATAGCGCTAGCAATAGGCGAACCGCCAGCAACTAAAGGCTATCCGCCGTCAGTTTTTGCAAAATTACCGGCGTTAGTTGAACGAGCTGGTAACGGCACTGAACAACAAGGATCTATTACCGCATTTTATACTGTACTGACTGAAGGCGATGATTTACAAGATCCGATTGCTGATTCAGCGCGCGCAATATTAGATGGTCATATTGTGTTGTCGCGTCGCTTAGCTGAATCGGGTCATTACCCTGCTATTGACATTGAGGCATCGATTAGCCGTGTAATGCCTCAAGTTGTTAATGAAGAGCATGTTCTTCAAGCGCGCAACATTAAGCAAGTGTATTCAACCTATCAGCAAAATAAAGACCTTATTAGTATTGGTGCTTATTCGCGTGGGACCGACAATAGAATTGATTTATCGATCGCTGCAGAACCAGCAATTAATGCATTTTTACAACAAACGATGGGGCAGGTTATCCAATTTGAGCAATGTGTTGAGTCAATGGGCACGCTAAGTGGTGGTTTAAATGCAGCGTCAGCACATGGGCAGAATGCCCAACAACCTCGCTAATGTGCAGAATTAATGAAGACTCGCAATGAGTAATCTAAAACAATTAAGTATGGTTTATGATGTTGAAACTAAGAAAGAACAAAAGCTCGCTCAAAATTTTCAGCATGCGGCGAAGCATCTACAAGATAATCAGCAAAAATTGAGCGGGCTTGAGCAATATCGCCTTGAGTACTTAAAACTTATTCAGCAGAAAGGGCAACTTGGCGTTGAGGCCAAAAAATTGCATCAGCACCAATCCTTCGTTGCAAAGCTAGATAGAGCCTGTGAACAACAAATCCAATTTGTAAGCCAAGCTGTTTTAGTCGCGGATCAACGCAAACGTCAATGGCTCGAGCAACAAAAACGTCGCAAGGCCATTGAAATTTTGATTGCTAGCAAAACAAAAGAAGCAGTCGCCCTCGAAGCACGCAAAGAGCAGGTGTTATTTGACGAACTTGCTATTCAAAAATACATACGCCGTGAGCGAGTAGTGCGCTAGTTGGTACAACCTTTGCAAAACATCCTATAAGTACTTATTTTAATAAACTCAAACTATTGTTATTGTTGATTAAATTAAAATAATTTGGAATTAAATAGTCAGGATGAAATTAGTATTATGCAACAATTTGCCACTACTCAAACAAGTATTGCCGCTAATAAACTACCATTTGAAGATGTAAAACTGTCTTCATCTGCTCCTCGTAACACAAGTAGTTCGTCATTCGACGGTAACAGTCAAAATGAGAGTACCCAAAATGAGAGTATTCAAAAAAGCGCTTTTGAAGAAGCGCTTGCGAGACACGAAAAATTGACTCAACCGACTGCTCAAAATCTCCGTGATGATAACCTAGCGCAACTAGCCGAGTCCTCTAAAAAGAGT
>JBLHOI010000154.1:0-5578 GCA_047621375.1 Glaciecola sp. | reverse complement strand
GCTGATACAACAACTCGCCGCAGTGGGCGAAAAGTCAGGCAGTTTAGAACAGATTATGCAAGAAGCCGGAAGTTTCTATGAAGAAGCCCTGCAAGTAAAAAGCAAAGTGCTTAGCAGTATGATCGAACCGGCGGCGATTTTATTAATTGGCGGTATGGTTGCCTATGTTTATATCGCATTCTTTAAAGCTATTTTTGCCGTTTCGGGCGGTTAAACTTTTGGATAAAATATGATGTACCCAAAGTTTTTTTCAATATTGTTCGGCTTAAGTGCCACAATTTTATTCTTTTTTCAAACCAATGCGCTTGCAGACCCAACACCTCAACAAGCCATAGAAAAACAACTACCGGACCTATTAAACATGATTCAGGAACGTCAAAGTGTACTCAAACTAGCCTTGAACAAACAAGGCATGAACTATCAAACTTTCAATAAATCCACAGAAGAAAAAGCCACGGAAATTCCGGTCCATCTGGCACCAGCAACCACTGTTTTACCTGACTTTCAGGCAGAGGCTTTTAAAGATGGTCTACGTGACCCCTTTACAGCAACCAAGAAAATGGTTGAACAAGCCAGCGTTGAGAATGGTACCAGTACAGATTTCCAAATATCTTCACTAGTACAAACCCTACCAAAACTCAGCTTACGCGGCATTATTATGCAAGCACAAAAGAGCTCACCACTGGCCTTACTCGACATTGCAGGTAATGGCGTGCATATGGTAAGAATCGGTGACGAGATTAGTTTTAATGCCGCAGACCCTAAACAAGTACTCAAAATTCAATCCATCACGCGCTTAAGTGTCACCGTAGAAATCGGAACCTTAGGTGACTTAATCATCGTCCGATAAGAGGCCATCGCTTTGAAGTTTTTTTTGAATCGCACCAAAAACCAGATTCGTTCGCTTGGATTCATCCTGCTTTTCATATTCCCGTTTACAGCTGTGATCAGCGTACAAGCGCACGGAACCCATCTTGCAGAGTTGGAATTTAAAGATGCCAAATTGATGGACGCCATTCGTATTATTTCCGAACTATCGGGAAGCAACATTGTTGCCACACCTGAAGCCAGTAAAACTAATGTGACGATATTCCTACGTAACGTCAACGTACACACCGCTATCGAAACAATATGTAGAGTGAATAACTTGTGGTATCGACGCAACCCGAAAACACGCACCTATCGAATTATGACGAACAAGGAGTACAGTCAAGATTTAGTCATTCATCGCGATGATAAAAGCCGTGTATTTACCCTGCGAAACCCCAACATTGGTCTTGTAGCAGATTCCATTGCAAACTTATATGGCTCTCGCGTGCTACGGAGTGAGTCGGGAGAAAGTACGTCATCTAATGATTCAAGTGATAACTCAAACAGTACAACGTCATCAAACAGCTCGTCCACAAGTAACAGTTCGTCTTCGAATGTCGCCAAGGATACAGTTGAAGAAAAACTAAGCATTGATCAGCTTTCAGCCTTACAAGTCAATGGTAACGGAAATAATTTAATCTCCGCTCAACAATTGCAACATGTTACCGCCCAAAAAGAACCGATTTACGTCACCGTCGTCGCCGAGCATAATTTAGTCATTGTCCGCACGGGTGATGCGTCAGCAATGGACAGCATTGCGACCTTGATTGAAGACTTAGACCGCCCTATTCCACAAGTATTGTTAGAAATGAAAATTATGGATGTATTGGTAGGTGATGATTTTAAGTCTGTCTTTAACTTTGAGGTCATAGGGTCAAAGTTATCTGGCGATAGCACAAACCCAATTCTGTTTGGTAACAACGGGCTGATCAATGGCGGCTTTGTATTTGAATATTTGAATGACCGACTCAAAGCCAATATAGAATTTTTAGAGCAAGATAAGCGCATTAATATCCTATCAACACCCATGGTGCTAGCGACGAATAATCGTCCAGCGAAATTATTTGTTGGTGAAGAACAAGTTATTGTTCAAGGTTACGGTACAGTGTTAATAGAAAATGAAGGTGATAACGTCACTATAAATCGAACCACTATTGTACCAACTACCACTATAAAAGAAATTGGTAATACCATTGAAATTACCCCTTATATCAATGCAGATAAAACCATCACCCTCTCACTCAGGCAGGAAAGTTCATCACTTAAGAGCGGTGGTGGCAAGATCTCCGTTGTTTCAGGCTCTCAGGTATTAACCCTACCTATAGATACAGTCAATACCGCACGATTGGATGGCACCGTTATTGCCAAAGATGGTTTAACCATTGCGGTTGGTGGCCTGGTACGCGAAACCAAATCCACCCAAGAAAGCAAAGTCCCTTGGTTATCGGACATCCCACTTATTGGTAAGCTTTTTACCTCAACACAAGACCTTGAAGAACGCAGTGAATTGATTCTAATGATCACCCCGCATGTGATGATCACGCCAGATGATTATTCAAAAAATTACACGGTTAATGATGCCAATAACACATTATCACCACAGATCAACAAAGATACTCACGCAGACAATATCCAATCGTTTCGCTGTTTAGAACAGTGCCGTTTATAAGGAAAGATCATGCCAAGAACTTTTTTAAAACAAATAGTTAAGCCGTTTTGCAGCATTATATTGTTGAGTGGTATGTTAACTGGCTGTGCCTCCCTGGATACAAAACCATCGGCACGCTCAATTAGTGCATCCGCTGAGCAGCAAGTTAACCACAGCTATTGCTATAAATTTTTATACGGCAACTATGCCGCACAACCCAACTATCAACGCGCCTTACATTGGTGCAAGCAAGGTGCATTAGCAGGTATTGCACAAACCCAAACTTTGTTAGCAGAAATGTATTTTTTAGGATTTGCTCTGGATAAGGACCTGAAACAAGCCCTGCACTGGTATCACGCAGCCGCCAAGCAAGGACAGGCACATGCACAGTTTATGCTACACCATTTTTATAGTCGTGGCTTAGGCACGCCTGCGAATCAAAGTATCGCCTTAGACTGGCTCAACAAAGCCGCGATACAAGGACACCCCCAAGCTAACAATGTTCTCACTCAAGAGGCAGAAAGTTCAACAGACACCTAAAGCAAGTAAGACAATGCTAATAAATAGTCACATTCAAATAGGAAAAAACACATGTCAAGTATTATTAAATTGAGCGTAACGGCTGGATTAATCGGGCTAACAACCATTGCAGGAATTAAGGTTATTATGCCTGCTTATGATCAGTTTAAAATAAAAAAATGGCTTACTGAACCTATATTTACAGGCTTTGAAGCGACGCAAAAAGTGGATGAGTATCTGTCTAAATATGAAAAATTTCCTGACATCACGACTATAAAAGAACTCGGTTTGAGCGGTCGGGAACTGGCGAGTATTGCATACCTTGTTCCCGTTGCAAATCAAGATAACCCAAAAACTGGTGAGCTTCATGTGGTACTTACAGACACCGACATTGACCCCCGACTTATTAACCATAAAATTATATTCATTCGTGGCGCTAATCACACATGGCGCTGCACCATGACAATTGATGTGGATTTACGTCCAGACACCTGTCTAGATGACGCTCCGCCACAGCCTGTTTACGCTGGCTAGGTTTTCATTGCCTCAGCTGTTTAAGCCTCAGCTATTTTTTTGTTAAACCAAATTCAAGTACTTGTCGCTTATTAGCAAAATACAACGTCCCGAACAGACCATCCCAAACAGA
The DNA here is from genome assembly GCA_047621375.1 of Glaciecola sp. Lineage (GTDB taxonomy): Bacteria > Pseudomonadota > Gammaproteobacteria > Enterobacterales > Alteromonadaceae > Glaciecola. Next base: position 1,895 of record JBLHOI010000154.1, on the reverse strand, counting down.
AAAAATTAGCCCCATATTTTTATGCTGATGCTCTGGTGCGCTACTGTGGTGAATCTGGTGCTGTGCCGGGCTAATTAAGATGCGCTCTATAATTGGCCCATAACTGAAATGAACCGATGAGTGACGTAAATGATAACCACTTACATAAAACAAAAACAAAAAGCCGTTAACGCCCCACACATTGATCAGGATTAACTGATTTGGCCAGCAGAACTTAAACACGCCATATACCAAGGCCACACTTGCACTAGTTATCGTTGCCATGCAAAGCATTTCAAAAGGATGTATCCGAAATACAGTCAATGGAGTCAACACGTTTACTCTATGGTGAACGCGGTGAAAGTGCCAGAAAAAACGGTTTTTATGCGCCAATAAATGTACTAAGAAAAAAGCCAAGTCATAAGCTAGTACACTACTAAAAGTATAAAATGTATAAGTATAATTTGTTGGCTTCTGTAAATCGCTGCGAATAAAAATGTCTTGCAAACTAGATACTACGAATGACTCTATACCTTGCATAAAGCCAGGTAAATTGGGTGTTAATACAAATAAAGCCAGAACAGAGTTCATAGCAAAAAAAGCAACGTCTCTTCCCATTGAAGAGAATACCTTTCCTTCCACCCTCCCCGTTCGCAGAGTGTTCTTTTCGGCACATAACAATACTAAACAGACAATAAATAAAGAACTGATCAGATAAGGCCAATAAAAAAGTGAAGAGGGGTTTAGAAAGAAATAAAATGGATTAACACTAATCATACAACGGCACCTTGCGTTGGCCCTGCTGTTTTTACGAAAGATATCTTAAACTTATATCGTAAATTCATATTACAATGATGCCCGTCATCGATAAAATACTATGCAAAGAACAAAGGGTTACCGCCATACCTAAAGAACAAACTAGAATCCAATTTTTTTGAAGCCAATTATCCATGTTATTACACTCTTTAAAGTTACTAGTAATCATGAATAATTATAAATGCGAATGATTATCATTACAATACTAGTAATGAAACAAATGCTTGATACAACGCCATTAATACAACTATTAAAAGCAGTACGCCACTACACTTATGAATCGAACTAATTGGTATGCGTTTCGTAAGCGTAACTAAATCCGCGTGGTTGCCAACGACACTGTCATTCGTATTAAATTTTAGGCGTTGAGGCTAGGTACTAATTGCGTTGTTCTTAGGTCAAATTCCAAGGAAGCAAATGATTAATCGATTCATTGCCTGTGATGTTCGGTCTCTTCGTCAGTACGACCGTGAGGTAGCCGATCTACCGGTTCTAAGCCGTTATACAAGGCCGTTAGGACCATCACGTAAATTTTCGCAGCGGCCGTTGTATCGGATTGCGTGTTTACAAATAGAAAATTATTACGTGCAATCGCAATGAACTTGGCGACAGGCTCGGACAAAAGATTCGAAATAAGCAGTCTCCCGTCTTCGTAATAACGAATCAGCATGTCATATTGGTTAATAAAATATTTAATCGCTGTCAGTGTTTTGTCATGTGCAATGCCTTGCTGTTTAACCGTCGTTAACCATGCCTTAAAGTCTTCCAGTAACGGCAGGTTTTTTTCTTGTCGTACCTATTTCTTGACCTCAGCCGTTTTGTCTTTGAGCTCACTTTCAAGTATATAGAGTAGCCGATAACGTTTAATCGCTTGTTTGGCAATCCCCGCTTTGCTTTGCCATACTTTCACCAACAGGCTTTAATACGCATCTTTGAACTTGCGGCGAGCATGGTCGTAACAAACCACGAGCGCCAACACATTGGTAGCTGCGACGTGTAAATATCCCGTATAAGCGTCCACCACCAAGTAGCCGTTTTTATAGGCTTCAAGCAATACATTGGGGGCTTTTGCTGCACACGATGGATCGTAAGTCATCAAA
>JBLHOI010000153.1:0-5583 GCA_047621375.1 Glaciecola sp. | reverse complement strand
CGTGCTTGATAACAGCTCAAATCCTTTTTGAAGATTGTCATTAACGAAGGTTAATATTGGTGAATAATCCATAGCTGAACTTCCTTTACAAAATTGCCCAAGGTGGAATGGGAACAAAGATTTTCGGGGATGCTTGCACAAGAATGTAATTATGCCAATGTATTTTTGCGTTTAGCATCAGAATTAAGGGCTAAAAAGTGATAACCTTTCATCGTCTCTAGGTATAAAGACTTAAGCCCCCTGATAGCAAAGTGTGTATAGACTCAAATGAATTCAGATAAATCATCAACCGGCGCAGCTAAAAATAAGAAAGGTAGACTCTATAATGAATTCTACCGAAACGGAGACGAGCATAGAGGTGGAGCAGATGTTAGTTTCCAGGATGTATTGCGGCTATTTAGATTTAGCTCGATTCAAATAGGTAAATGGGTAACGAAAGAAGAAAAAAGAATAGCAGCAAACCTATTTTTTGATGCTCTGTGCGACCTAATGGATATATTGCAAGTACCTGAAAATGTAATTTCTCTAAATGGCACCTTATCATTAGGGTTTGGGGTTGGCGGTCAAAAACACGCCAGTGCACATTATAATAGTGCAAAAAAACAACTGTCCCTCGCAAAAAATGCCGGAGCCGGCGCTCTAGCTCATGAATGGTTTCACGCCTTTGATCATTACATTGCAAGTAAAATGTTTGCCGTGTCTGGCAGTAATCTTTTCGCTTCAGAAATTTGGCTACATGAAAAAAGTCAGTTGAATAAACATGCGTTAAACAATCAATTAGCACTTTGTTTCAAACATATCTTTCTGCAAAATAATGGATCAGAAGCAAGTGAGTTGATGCAAAAAAGTGTATTTATTGACCACAAATTAAAAAGTTTTTACTACGCTCGTCCACAAGAAGTGGCTGCTCGAGCCTTTGAAGCTTTTATTCAGAATCACCCTATCAAAAATGCATTTTTAGTACAGGGTACTAAGCAGACCGCTGAAGCTAAACTAGGCATTTATCCAAGCGGTGAGCAACTTGTTGTTATTTCAACCCAAATGGCAACTTATTTCAATTGGTTGGGTAAAGCCCTTGATCATAGTCCCGCTGACGAGTAAAGTCATTGGTAAGAAAGCTAATGTACCGCGTCTTTTCGCTAAGCTAGCCTAAATGTTAAACGCAATGAAGATAAGAAACGCATTTTTTTGTTAAGATCGTTTACAAAACCCTATGCTTTTACCATCAAGGTATTATACTATAACGAATCGCCAGAGAGCAGAATTAGAAGGACTGAGTGTAAAAATGAAAAGAAAAAAACATACATCCGGTGATGATGACGCAGCAGTAGACATGACTCCAATGTTGGATATCGTGTTTATTATGTTGATATTCTTCATCGTAACGACCACCTTCTCATCTGAGAAAGGGTTGGAGCCAACGCGTCCACCGAAGAGCGATACTCCGCCGCCGCCGAACAGTAAATCTCTATCGATTAGAATTGACGCGTCAGGTCAAATTATAATGGCAGGACGCATTGTTGACATTCGCCGAGTCGTTGCGAACGCACAAACGTACTTAGCTAACAATGACACTGACACTGCTGCAATTCAAGCAGATGAAGACACACAACATGGTGTTGTTGTCAGCGTTATGGATCAAATAAAACTAGCCGGTATCACGAAGATATCAGTGTTGGTGAAAGAATAGTCATAATCACGCAGATTATAAAAATGAAAAACGCTGCTTTATGCAGCGTTTTTTTTCGTCTGAATTAGGCCGTTAGTCTTTTGGTAATGCTTTTTTTTCAGCGGCTGAATCTTGATAAAGTGTATAAAATATACTGAGCAGATTAGTAATGTTAAATATAGTACCAAAGATACTCCCCACCATAATTGAGTAAGTTAAGCCCAATATTTCAGCTAAGATAAACCATTGGCGGATCATCTTTGCACTGGTTAACGAAATTGATCCTATCGTAAATATAAGTGAGGAGGCGTATGCGATCGCAATAATCCAGCCGTGGTCGAGCCAAAGTAGTTCATAAAAAAAGAAACAAATATTCGCCGTTACAAAGGTAATTAATACGAGCAAGCCGCGATACTTAATAGCAACAATATTACGAATACACGCTAGCATGCAACCAATACCAGCTGCCATAGCGCCTATTAGAAAAAAATGAATACTAACGCTTAAAAGAGCGATAGCTGAAATAAAGCGATATCGATTGATATCACTTTGTCGGTATCCTATAAAATTAAAAACAACGGCTATTGCGCCAAAAATTTCTGCTATTGGTAGCATGTATTCTCCGTAAGTTACTTGTTAGCCCGCGATTGGGGTACAACCAGAAGCACATCTAGAAGAATTTATAAAACGCAAATAACGTTATTGAAATGAAGATTGAGTTTCAAACCAATCGTCGTACGACAATATAATATGATCATCCATATGGTCAGCTGGATAAGCAAACAATCCAAACTGATTACCCTTATGATGAGATATAACGACCGCTAATTTTGGCATATCGCTCATATTGTAATGAAAAGGATCCCAAAGTGGGATCAGATATTTGTCGACCCGTATCAGAGGTACGTTGACACCGTTGATACGCTTCCATTCATCAGCTACTGGATTGGGGATACATGCGTATACACAATGAAAAGGGATTTTAATTTGCACCCCGTCCCACCAGAACTGTTCAATTCTTATATTTTCTATCAGTGTTTCAACATCTGTTGGAATAGCTGTAGCCATAATGAATTGCCTCTGAAAACTTCATAAAGGGACATGAGTAGTATGTTCCTATTTACGTTATCAATGCAAATTAAGATTAACTTTAGCTAAATTTCGGCGCGAGTATAATAATTATTCCCTGACTCTGCCACCGCTATTTTAGAAAACTTGAAGTTGTATCATCTGACAGGCAACTTGATTCGCAGTAACTGGCCGATATTTAGCCAAGCGACCTAGCATGATTGGAGACAGAAATGCAGCAAGCATAATGCCCCAACTTTCTGCTGTGCGTTTTTGGGTTCGATGTCCTAATAACAAACTGGGTCTAACCGCTGCGGCATTATCTAGTTGCGGCATGCTCAGTATCGCGTTTTCTAATTCGCCTTTTACTTTTAAATAAAAATTTTTGCTTTTGGCGCTGGCACCGACAGAGGAGATCCAAACAAAGCTTTTTGCACGTTGCGCTCGGGTTAATTGCGCTGCGACGTGGACAAGCTGAAAATCGACTCTCCGGAAATTAGACTGTGAACCAGCCTGCTTAATTGTTGTGCCTAAACAGCAGAAAACATGTTCCACTGAAAAGTAACCTTGATAGTCTTGTAGCTCATCAAAGTCGATGACCATCGGTTGAATTTTGTTCAGTGGATCATAAAATTGTGCTTTAGATAACGGCGAACGCACCAAACAAGTTATCTGAGAATAGCGATCATCCTGACACAAGCGGTTTACTAACGCTTGACCAACTAAGCCAGAGGCTCCAAGCACCAACGCTTTGTATTTTTGAGTCATATATTCCCTAAATTGTAATACCCTATTCAATTGCTCATACAACAACAATCTAAACAAAGAACGATTAATGGTGTGAAGTCCAATCATTACTTCAGCTTGGGCATTTGGGTTCAGCTTAGTCTAAAATGAAATCCGATGTTAGAGCCACATCACTGATTGCATCTGCAACGCACTTTTTGGTAATGGCCAGCAATTTCCACTTTTACTTACGTAATTTTTTTATAATGCACCCGCAGATAATCGACCTTTTTTCCAATGACAGATTGCTTAACGATAAATATAATTCTTTTATCCGTAAAAACGAAGAAATCACCGACCACATACAAGCTTCAACCACTGTTTGTCATTGCGAAAGTATAGGGGAAGCTGTTGAACGCCATCTATTGGCATAGGCAATGGTAAGGTCGCAAGTCACTATACTTATTAACCCTAGAAAATACAGGTCATATTACACACTTAAATTGTGTTTATTTTTATACGAACACTTCATATCAAAACAGGATACGTTTAGTATGTCGTGTGCTAACAGTAACTTATTTTCGGAAAAGGATATTTTTTAGATGGTATCAATAGCTGATATAGAAGCAGCTCAAACACGTATTAGCAGTATAGTAAAAGAGACACCTATATTTGAATCACGTTTACTGAATCATTGGCTAGGGCATCAAATATACTTTAAAGCAGAGTGTTTGCAGCGAACCGGGGCCTTTAAACTGCGCGGTGCAACAAACATTATCGCCAAGTTAAATGAGCAGGGCAAATTGCCGCAGCGCGTTGTCGCTAACTCATCTGGCAATCATGCTCAGGCGGTTGCCTTTGCTTGTGCACAATTTGGTATTCCCGTTTCCATCTATTGCGCGGACACTATTTCGCCAATCAAGGCTGCGGCGACCGAATTTTATGGCGCTAAAATAAATCGATTTTCGACAAGAGAGGAAGCCGACCTTGCGGTGGTAGACGCAAGTCATGAAGAGGGAACGTTATGGATCCCACCTTTCAATCATCCCGATATCATTGCAGGGCAAGGAACAGTTACATTAGAGGCTTTGCAGCAACTCGCTAAAAAAGGAGTAGAGCCCGATGCGGTCTTTGCACCTTGCGGTGGTGGCGGTTTATTATCCGGTGCTATTATTGCAACACAAGCGCGCTTACCTAACGCTGAAGTTGTTGGTGCTGAGCCTCTCAATGCCAATGATGCAGCGAGAAGCCTGCAGAGCGGAAAAATTGAACGTTTAACTGGTATACCCGATACATTAGCTGATGGCGCAGCTACCCCAGCTATCGGTGAACACACGTTTGAGATATTAAAGACTGTTGATGATTTTTATGAAGTTGAAGAACAACAAATAGCGTATTGGACTCAATGGCTACATCATTTATTAAAATTACATATAGAGCCGACTTGCGCTATGACAATGGCTGCTGTTGTAGCTTGGTTAAGTGATAAACCCGCTAACCAGAAAGTGTTAGTATTGTTGTCCGGAGGGAACATCAGTCAGGCATCGATGCTAAAAATATGGCAACAGGATTATCTGACACAACCCCCTATCATGAATTCAGATGCTTAAGTTGCACACACAATATTAGATTGATATCAAAAGGAATTTAAATGAACTCGATGCAAAAAACATTGCTTTGGACAACGTTATTGTTGCTAGCATTAACCTCACAGGCCGCATATTCACTTACGTTTATTGACAACGTAAAAGGTTACACATTAAATCAACAGGGTAAATTAATCACATTTACGAATATCGCATTTGAAGATGAATTTATTGTTGGTATGAACCTTAGCCAAGAACCCGGAGGAATTGTCACTAAAATAGATGGCAAAGACCGCGTTATGCTACCCGGATTAATTGATGCTCATGGACATATTTTGGGTCTAGGTCAAAATTTACTGGAAATAGATTTACGGGGCAGCCAAAGTGAAAATGAAGCAGTAAAACGTGTTGTAGAATTTGTAAGCGCCCATGCATCGCCAGCAAAAGGGTCTAAACATGAAACTACACAGTGGCTAATTGGCCGCGGTTGGAATCAAGTTTTGTGGCCAAGCAAAGCTTTTCCCAGTAAAGCAA
>JBLHOI010000152.1:0-5634 GCA_047621375.1 Glaciecola sp. | reverse complement strand
ATGTCTTTTTGTTTGAATAGTTGCTCTTGATAGATTATGTATTGTTCTGAGCGAATTCGGGCAATTTTAGTTGGAGTTTTAAACAGACTAAACGCAACTTGGCAAGCCATCATGTTGCTTTCATCACTGTTGGTAACTGCAATTAACATGTCGGCATCAGCTGCCCCTGCTTTTTTGAGTACATCGGGATGAGATCCAACACCGCACACAATTTGTAAGTCGAGTCTGTCTTGCAGGTTGCGCAACGTGTCCATATTTTGATCAATAATGGTAATTTCGTTTTTTTCGCCAACCAAATTCTCGGCTAACGTTCCACCAACTTGGCCTGCGCCGATAATGATGATTTTCATCGCGTTATTTCCTAACCCCTGATTGACTCGAACATAGCAACCTTAAGTTCCCATGTTCAGAGCTTAAGTCAGCAAGACTTTAGCAGTCTTGCATAGTAGAAACCATCCATTTGTGCTTGACCGGGTAATATTTGAAGACCGGGGCATTCAGCGGTGTCATTTTTATGTATCGGCAACAAATTTGCGTCAGATTGTGTTGCTAAAAACGCCGCAATTTGATGTTCATTTTCTTGTTTCAATATTGAGCATGTAGCATAAAGTAGAACGCCACCTGGTTTTACCCTTTGCCAAATCTGCGCCAATATACTTTTTTGCAATGCCACGGTATTCACTATATCTGAGGCTTTTCTCAACCAGCGAATATCGGGGTGGCGACGAATAACACCTGTAGCAGAGCAAGGAGCGTCGAGTAATATACGATCATATTGTTTATCATTCAAAACACGAGACAATACTTCTTCGCTTCCAGCGTCGACTACATATAAATTGAGTCTGTCGCCAAACGCAACGTCATGCCCTAAGCGTTGCATATTTTCGTCTATACGTTCAAGCCGTTGCCCGTCGTTATCGATCGCATCTAGACTGCCAAGTTGAGGTTGGCTCTCCAATATATGAGCCGTTTTTCCACCCGGCGCCGCGCAACAATCCAGCACGTCATCACCCGCTTGCACATCCAATAATTCAGCCGCAAGTTGTGCAGCCAAATCTTGTACTGAAAACAAACCTTCTGCAAAACCAGGCAGCATTGTGATGTCGGTGCGCTTGCTAAGTTTAATTGCACTGTGGGTTGCTGCATTCAAAAAGCTGAGTGGTATTGAATCAGTTTCAACTTTCTCAAATTCAATACCTTGAGCATCTAATTGAGCGGTGTAGTCGAAGCGGCTGGTTTTCAGCGCATTAACCCGCAACCAAAGCGGTGGACGAGCGTTAATTTGCTCAGCAATTTCTTGCACTTGTTCGGGATAATGTTGCAGCAATTGTTTATGTAGCCATTTAGGCAGGCCAACTTTAATATGCGGGACATCAATTTCTTGTTCATATAACGCCTCGCGCTGGAAACTGCGTAAATTTGCATTTACCAAACCTTTTAAACGATGCTGTCCTATTGCAGCACAAGCTTCTACAGTTTCAGATACAGCAGCATGCTCAGAAGTGCGAGTAAACACCAACTGATAAAAGCCAAGCATGATTAAATGTTCAACTATTTTTTGTTCGCCCTTGAGCGGCTTGGTGAGCAAGTTGCGCAACCAATATTGTAACTTGGGTAATTCGCGCAAGCAGCCGAATACCATTTCCTGCAACCAAGCATTATCTTTACCTTCATGGCGATCAAACACTTTGGGCATGACTTCTCTGGATGATTTGCCATGTTCTAATATTTGGAACAATACCCAAGCGGCATCCGCACGTAAATGTGGACGATGACTTAGTTGGTAAGCACTTGTGCTTTTATTCTTATATCCTGTTTTCGAGGTAATCTTGATGCTGTTGTATGATTGTTTCATGCTAGACGCTGACCAACAACGAACATGTCGGGTTTACCATTAATAATATCACTCACTGCTTGTGCTTTTTTACCCGGAATTTGAATAATGCAAAGCAATAAATTGTGTTCACCCGCGGCAACTTCAATACCGTCTTTGTCTACGTTCACAATCGTTCCACCAGCTAATTCTCCAAAAGATTCGACAACTTCAACCTGCCACACTTTTATTGATTCTTCATTATGAACAAACCAAACGAAAGGCCACGGATTAAATGCGCGCACATTTCTTGCTAATTGTTGAGCGCTTAATGTCCAGTCAATTCGGGCTTCTTCTTTAGAAAGCTTGTGCGCGTATGTCGCTTCATCATTATTTTGTGAAGATGGCGTTAGGTTATCTAAATTCTCAAGCGTTTCGATTAACGCTAGCGGACCAAGTTCTGCTAAATCTTCATACAAAGATGCGCTAGTCGCTGCGCCAGTAATTGCCATACTTTTTTCAAGCAATACAGCACCAGTGTCCAGACCTTCATCCATTTGCATAATACTGATACCAGTAAATTTATCACCAGCCCATATTGCACGTTGAATTGGCGCAGCTCCACGCCATTTTGGCAATAACGAACCATGCACATTCAGACAACCCAGTTTTGGCGCATCAAGCACGGCTTTGGGTAACATTAAACCATAAGCCACAACAACCATTATATCGGCATTCAGCGCAGCGAACTCGTTTTGGGCATCTTCATTCTTTAGTGACGCTGGCTGATAGACCGCAGTGCCGTTTTCGAGTGCCAGCGACTTTACAGCACTAGGCATGAGTTTTTTGCCTCTGCCAGCAGGGCGATCAGGCTGTGTATAAACAGCGATTACATTATGCTCGCTAGCGTAAAGTGCTGCTAAATGCTTAGCAGCAAAATCAGGTGTGCCAGCAAAGATAACATTTAATGGATTGGCCACTATATTGATGTCCTTGGTGCTAATATTTGGTAGCCATTTTGGCTTCTTTCTCTAGTTTGGTCTTGATACGATTGCGCTTCAGCGGTGACAAATAATCAACAAGCAGCTTGCCTTTTAAGTGATCGAGTTCATGTTGAATACAGATTGCAAGCAAACCCTCAGCTTCAAGTTCAAACGGTTTGCCATCTCGGTCAAGCGCTTTAACGGTGACTTTTTCCGATCTTTCTACTCTCGCGTAGTTGTTTGGAACAGATAAACAGCCCTCTTCACTTATAGTAGAACCTTCTACTTTTATGATTTCGGGGTTAATAAAAACCCGGGGTTCATTTTGTTCTTCGGAAACATCCATTACCACGACACGTTTGTGAACGTCAATTTGCGACGCTGCTAAGCCAATACCTTTTTCATCTTTCATGGTATCAAACATGTCGTCTACAAGCGTCTGAATTTCTTCGTTAACATCCTCTACAGACGTTGCTACAGTGCGTAGTCTTTCGTCTGGAAAGGTTAATACAGTTCTAACTGTCATTACTATAACCACTCATCTAGTCAGTATTAAAAAATATACTATTCATGCAGAATAGTTATTTAAACCTTGTCTATTTTGGCTATTCTACCGCATAAGCCAATGTCTGTGGATCAGATATGGGGTTAATTTTTTAAAAAATAAACCGATAACTAATTAAATGGACGCAAAATATCACTGTCTGTGGCAATTCCAGCCCAAAGTACAGACGATTCACGAGTGTACTAAGAGTAGTATAAGAATGACTATGATGAAAACATTATCGATGCTGGGCCTCATCTTTTTTGGGGTATTTATGGTTAGCGTCAAATCAGTATTGGCAGATATTATTAATATAAAAACGGACGCACCACAAACTTACGTCGTTAAAAAAGACGATACATTGTGGGATATTTCCAATTTGTTTTTAGACCAGCCTTGGTTGTGGCCAGAATTATGGCGCAACAATACGCAGATTGAAAATCCACATTTAATCTACCCGGGTGATGTTTTGTTTTTGCGTTATGTTGATGGTGAACCTGTAATGGATATTGCCAGAGACAAAACGTTGATTTTATTAACACCTGAGTCGGTGACTAAGACAAAACCGTCTGCTATTGGCGTGTTACCTTGGAAAGTATTGGATCCTTATTTTAAGAATGACAGCATTATCGACATTGAAGCATATAATGCACTGCCAAGGTTGTTGGGTAACAATGAAGGAACAAGCACTTTCGTTAAACAAGACTTTGTGTTGAGTCATAAGCCAGCATCCGCGGCTACTAACTATACAATTATTCGCAAAGGCAAACTGCTCAAAGATGGTGACGGTGGTGTTATTGGGTATCAGGTTAAGAACGTAGGTGAGGTTGAGGTAATAAACCAAAGCTCAGGCAAGCAACAAATTGTTAGAGTTGTTAAAAGCAACCGTGAAGCTCGATCTGGGGACAAACTAAGACCAGTTGAACGTGTTGATAATCCCGATTTGATACTGCAGGCATCGACTACGCAAATTGGACAGATTGTCTCAAACATTGAAGATCGTTCACTTATTGGCAAGCGTGATGTGGTTGTTATTTCGTTGGGGGCTTCAGATGTAGAACTTGGTATGGTGATGGGTATTTATGGTAAAGGCCCTGCAATATTAGATAGTGAAAACCCTCAATACGCAATGGGTCAAAACCCAGTGAAAGAATTGTTTAGTGGAGCTGAACGGCTAGAACAGCCAGCCTTTAAGATTGGGGAGCTAGTGATATTCAAAACGTTCGACAATGCGAGTTATGCTTGGATAACAAAAGCTGACAAGCACATGAAAGGGGGGGAATATTTAGGGCAACCTTAATAACTTCCTTTACCATGAAAAACAGTGTGAACAAGTAGCCTCGGCTACTTGTTCTGTTTTAGGCGATAAATTAATAACCAAGGATGGTTTACATGATCACTTCAGAAGAAGAAATACGCTACTGGCTTGCATTAACCGCGTTGCCAAATATAGGTATTCAGAGACTTTTAAAAACAGCAAGTACATGCAATGTCACTTTGTCTGAGGTTGGACAAATAGGAGCGAAGACGCTTGGATCAATTGGCTGGCAGACCCTACAAATTGACGGTTTAATTGAGGCTCATCCATCCGTTCTAAAATGCATTCAATGGTTGGCAGGTGGCAGCGACCGGGGCATTATTAGCTATCAATGTGAAGAATATCCTGAGCAACTTAAGCAAATATCACAAGCGCCATTATTACTTTTTACCGATGGTAATTATGCCCTATTATCAAGCCCTCAATTGGCGGTGGTCGGCAGTCGTACCCCGACATACAATGGATTAGCAAATACAAAAACACTCGTAACCGAGGTGCTAGTTCATTCAGATTTAATCATTACTAGTGGTTTGGCCCTAGGTATTGACGCCCAAAGTCACACCGCAGCCTTATGTTATGATCCCGGGTTTTATCAAAACACGACGTGGAAAAGCAGAACTATTGGCGTACTTGGCAATGGTATAGATGTTGTCTATCCTAAACGACACGCAAGGTTGTACCAGCAAATTCGGGAAAACGGATTGCTGGTAAGCGAGTTTCCACCGAGTGTGATGCCATCACCAAAATTCTTTCCTCGACGAAACCGCATTATTAGTGGGCTTAGTTTAGGTACCTTAGTGACAGAAGCCAGAATAAAAAGTGGCTCATTGATCACAGCAAAATACGCGATCGAACAGGGTCGAGAAGTATTCGCTATGCCAAGTAATATTAATAATAAGCAAGCGGAAGGTTGTCATTGGTTAATTAAGCAAGGAGCAAAATTAACTGAATGTGCTCAAGATATCTTCGATGAGTT
>JBLHOI010000151.1:0-5638 GCA_047621375.1 Glaciecola sp. | reverse complement strand
CCGATGGTGACAAAGTTAACACCCGCGTCTAAAATTGCTTGAACCTCTTTACCTGTATTAATTTTTCCGGCAACTGTCCATTTTACGTCCTTATAATCTAATTCCGAAAAATGTTGAAGTAAGCTTTTGTCTTTATATTCTTTTTCCTCTGGCTGTTTGAAAACATCCCACAGCGAGAGGTCTAAAAAGTCTATATCATGATCGTTAATCAGCAGTTCACAGACGGTTTTGACTTCGCTTAGTAGCATGCCAAAACGTTCGGGGGACAAACGTACGCCCAGTAAGAAACCGCTACCACAAATGGCTCGAATACCATCTACAATTTCAAATAGTAATCGCGCACGATTTTGCAGAGTCCCACCGTATGCGTCTTCACGTTTATTAATCTCGGCGCTTAAAAACTGCGTTAATATATAACCATGCGCTCCATGGATCTCAACCCCATTGTAGCCACATTTTTGAGAACGGACGGCGCCAGCGATAAAATCGTCGCGCAATTGATGCACTTCATTTAAGGATAAGCCACGTGCGTTATGTTTTTCATTCGACGATGCCGAAACAGGTTGCTGCTTAATTTGATCCTGCGGAGAACGCATGCCCGCATGATGCAATTGAATAATGGCTAAGCTATTATTAGCTTTAATAGTTGCAGTTAGGCGTTGATGACCGGGAATATGTGCATCGTCATAAATACCCAATTGTCCCGGAAATCCCTTACCTACAAATTGAACGTGTGAAGCACAGGTCATCGTTAACCCAAAGCCACCTTCAGCTCGCATTGTTAACCAACGATACTCTTCATCAGACAATATACCGTCGTCATGGCTTTGAGTATTAGTTAAGGGTGCAAGCATAAATCTATTAGGCATAATCACGCCGTTTTTAAATGTGATGGGAGTGTTAGGTTGAGTCATATTGTTGTTGTCTTTTATCAAATTTTAGAAAGTTAATTATTTTGCTTAGCAATATAATGTTTGTGTTTGCACGCCTAGAAATTGTAACAACTTAGCGGCTAAAAAAGTAAAGCTCCTGTTTTGTAACATTTTATTTACACGACAAATAGAATTTTTTTCGTGAAATTGAAATTAGTTTGGAACTTAATTTAAAAGTGATAGTATTAATACCGTTACGTTTTTACATTCTCGTAACAATTGTACAAAAGAACGTAGTTAGAACCACACATTTCTTTAATAACAATAAGAGAAACATTTATGATAACTAATAATGCTTTAAACAAGGCAAAAGGCTTTTCATTAAGCCGCACTAGTACCAGTCTAAAAATGATAGTAACTGGATTATTTTTAGTGGCACTACCAGGCTTTGCTCATGCCGCTGCTAATCTGGCTTCTGACGATTTTGTCGGTATTTCATTTTGGATCATCTCCATGGCGCTTATGGCGTCGACTGTCTTTTTCCTTTGGGAAACTCAAAGTGTTACTGCAAAATGGAAAACATCACTGGTGGTATCTGCGCTAGTAACATTCATTGCTGCTGTTCACTACTTCTATATGCGTGACGTATGGGTAGCTACGCAAACTACACCTACTGTCTACCGATACATCGATTGGTTGTTGACTGTACCATTGCTGATGATTGAATTTTATCTGATATTACGTGCTATTGGCGTTGCATCTCCTGGTATATTCTGGCGTCTGTTGATCGGTACATTGGTTATGTTGATTCCAGGGTATCTGGCAGAAGCGGGTTACATGAATATCACTATAGGTTTCGTTATCGGTATGCTAGGTTGGTTCTACATTCTTTATGAAATCTTTTTTGGTGCAGCTGGTAAAGCCGCAGAAACCGCAACTAGTCCTGCTGTAAAGTATACATACAACGCTATGCGCTGGATCGTAACTGTTGGTTGGGCAATCTACCCTGTCGGTTATGTATTAGGATATATGACAGGAACAGCTGACCAAGCATCTTTAAATATCATTTACAACTTAGCCGATTTCGTAAACAAAATCGCGTTTGGTTTGTTGATATGGTATGCAGCAACTAGCGAAAGCCAGGGCGCGAATGTAAAACAAAGCTGAATATAAATGTATATTTTTTAATGTACCGGTGAGCCTGCAGTCACATTTTATGTGACCTCAGGCTCCATTAAATAGACGGCCAACATTCATGAATCAAACTTACGCAATTCCTAATTTTGAATCGATTGTCTCACTAGACCAATGCGAGCAACACATGCTCGGTTTAATAAAAGACAACGAGCCCGCTTGCTTCCACTTAGCTAGTGGCGGGAGCCGAACACGTGCGAAACTGTGTATTGATGCGGGAATTGCACTTGAACTGCCCGCTTCATCAATTATAGCTTTGGCAGGTGCAGTTGAATTACTGCACAACGCTTCGTTGGTGCATGACGACCTGCAAGACCAAGAAATGACTCGAAGAGGTCGAGATGCAATATGGAAAATATACGGTAAATCACATGCAATTTGTGCGGGCGATGCGATGATTTCTGCCGCATTTGCGTCACTAGCATATGCCGGTCCTGTGCCGTCCTTACCTGATCTTTTAATTCATATGCATGAAGCTGTCGCGATGACGGTGCGCGGTCAATCACGAGATGTTGATGCGCAAAACAACACAACTGAACAAGAGTACGAAGATATTGCTGCGATGAAATCGGGACCATTAATTCGGCTTACCTTAGAGCTACCTTTACTGATGGCAGGTTGTGAGCAATATATATCTAATGCCAAATTTGCCTTGAATCGATTTTCCATCGCTTATCAAATACTAGATGATTTAGCTGATTGGCAGCAAGACGCCCAGCGCAATCAACTTAATTTGGTAAATCTAATTGCATCTAAAAGTACGACCGAAGAGGCGATAAAGATATCTCAAAATCGTGCTAAATATTTACTCAAACAGTGTGAAAAAGAATTAACACTGCTGCCTGCAAACTGTGCGAGTTCGTTTATCAGCGCATCAAGAAGTTTGCTTGCAAAAACAACAGGCAGATAAAATGAATAATGCAGTAGTTATCGGGGCTGGACTCGGCGGTATTGCCTCAGCACTGCGTTTGAGAGCGAAAGGTTACAACGTCGTTATTATTGATCAGCGAGAACGACTAGGTGGGCGGGCGCAGCAGTTTATCAAGGAAGGTTTTGTTTTTGATGCAGGACCTACCGTAGTCACGGCGCCTTTTTTACTTGAAGAACTATTTTCACTTTTTGACAAACAAATGTCCGACTATATAAATCTTGTGCCAGTTGAGCCTTGGTATCGGTTTGTGTACCCTGACGGGACGCATTTTGATTATGGCGGCACGATTGATGATACGCTAGAACGTATTGCTGAGATTGAGCCTGACGACCAAGCTGGTTATTTGGCCTTATTAGCGCAGTCAGAAGCGATATTCGATGTCGGCTTCACGCAGTTAGCGGACAAACCATTTCATAAGCTATCGACTATGCTTGCTCAGGTGCCTGCTCTTATAAGGCTTAAGTGTTACCGAACTGTTTGGCAAATGGTCGGCGCTTACTTAAAAAGCGACAAACTTAGGCAGGCCTTTTCAATTCAGCCATTACTCGTCGGTGGAAATCCATTTGCTACGACCAGCATTTATAGTTTAATACACTACCTCGAGAGAAAATGGGGAGTCCACTTTGCAATGGGCGGGACCGGCGCGCTTATAGATGGTCTTGAAAAGCTAATGAGAGAGCAAGGCATCGAAATTAGGTTAAATACCGAAGTTACTAATTTAACGATAGAGGCCAACAAAGTCACAGTGGTGCATACAAATGCTGGAAACCTGTCGTGCGATAAAGTAATTTCAAATATAGATCCTAAATATTTATATAGAAACCTAGTTCCGAGCAACCAACAAAAGATGAGTGCGAAAATTAAGACTAAGCACAGTTCAGTCTCTATGGGTTTATTTGTATTGCACTTTGGTACTACAAAGCAATATCCGGAAGTTGTGCATCACACTATATGGTTGGGCAAGCGGTACGAGGCTCTTTTAAGTGATATTTTTGATAAGAAAATATTGGCTGATGACTTTTCGTTATATATTCATCGTCCCACCGCGACGGATCCAAGTATGGCACCGCAAGGGTGTGATTCATTTTATGTGTTGGCTCCTGTGCCAAATAATCTATCTGGTATTGATTGGTCAGTGCAAGAAGAGGAATATGGAGATCGCATCATTGCAGCTTTAGAGCAGACTATCATGCCTGATTTGTCCGCACATATTGTGCACAGGTTTGCTAAAACTCCCAAAGACTTTGAAAGTGACTTCAGTAGTGTTGAGGGCAGTGGATTTTCGATTGCTCCTTCATTTCAGCAGTCGGCTTGGTTTAGATTCCATAACCGTGCTGAAGGTCCGGATAACTTGTTTTTATGTGGCGCAGGCACTCATCCCGGCGCAGGTATCCCCGGAGTGTTATGCTCGGCCAAAGTGGTCGACAGGTTAATCAATCCTGTCGTCGTATAGGTCAGCGAGGGCATTATGCAGGACAACCCTACAGCGCTCCTAAAAAAGCATGGAAAGTCTTTCAACTTTGCACGCTTTTTTCTAGGTTCACAGACCGGTATTGCGGCTGCTCGGCTTTATCGTTTCTGTCGAATTGTTGACGATATTGCAGATGAAAATGAAGATAAGGTCGAAGCAGCACAACAGCTAACGTTGTTAAAACAACAGATTGTTCAAAATCAAAAAACGGACCCTATTATTGGTGACTTTCTTGCACTTTGCTCAGAGTATGGCATTGATAGAAACCACGGTATCACGCTTATTGAAGGAGTTAGCCAAGATCTAAACCCGCTAGCGCTCGCTAGTGATGAAATGCTTATTCAATATGCCTATCGCGTAGCAGGTGTCGTTGGTTTAATGATGGCACCTATTTTAGGTGCTAAAAAAGCAGGCTGTTCTTTTGCGATTGACTTGGGTATTGGTATGCAGCTTACCAATATTGCTCGAGACGTAATGGAAGATGCACAAATGCAACGACGATATATTCCAAGTACTTGGGTGAAGGATTTATCTGCACAGCAAATTGCGAATAGTGAATTAGCTGATAGGGCAGTTGTGCAGAAAGCTATTCAGTCATTGTTGCAACTCGCTGAAACATATTATCAAAGTGGTTTATCTGGTTTGTATTATTTACCCGCTCGTAATCGACGAGCGATTGCGGTCGCCGCCTTTGTATATCGTGATATTGGCCGAAAGCTTCTGGGTAATCAGTGTATTTATTGGCAGGGTAGGATGATAGTTTCTACCCCAAGAAAACTACGATTAGCGAGCCAGGCTTTATGGCAGTTGGCTACCTCTAAATTTGCTCACGCCGATTGTGTGCACGCTAGCGAGCTTCACTTGCATCTACCTTTAAAGACGCAAAGCGAGTGACGTTGTTATCAACCAAACCACGTGAGGTTGATTTAATTATTATTGGTGCCGGTGCCGCTGGATTGTCACTGTTACTGGCATTAGATGCGGCTAATTATGCAGGAAAAGTCGCACTGCTCGAGCGTCAGCAAGAACCTCAGAGCGATAGAATTTGGAGTTTTTGGCAGAGAGCTGACTCACCAAAAGATAGCCTACCGGAATATATCAAGGAAATTTTAACGCATAAATGGCAAAGCTGGAGTTTGTCTGCAGGTGGAAAAGAATATTTGATGCGCG
>JBLHOI010000150.1:0-5660 GCA_047621375.1 Glaciecola sp. | reverse complement strand
AGAACACACCAGCCCTAAGCATTGTTACAGATTTCCGCTACAATTTACCTAGGGTCATTGGAGCCAATGTAAGAGCAATAGATGTTGAAGAAATGATGAAACGTGCTCATGTGAAAATGAAGTTAGTGGTAGATATTAATAATAAGTTTGCGGGTATTGTTAGTTTGCACGATTTATCGGAAGAAAACGTTCTTAAAAAAGTAAATAAAAATACTCGTCGCGATGAACTCGTTGTCAGCGACTTTATGCATTCAAGAGAGAGTTTAAAATGCTTTGATTATAATGAACTTATTAATGCTTCGGTGAAGGATGTGTTGGAAACACAGAGAAATAATCATCAACAACATTGTTTAGTTATTGACCGTGAAAGACACCAAATACGAGGTCTTATTTCAGCGCGCGATGTGGCGCGTTTAATTCAGCGTTCATTTGATATTGAAAAACATCTTTCATTTGAAGCATTGTTTAAACAATTGGAACATTAAGTGAGGCTTATAATGAAAATCGCGTTTAAAGTTGTATTTATGTGCAGCGCCATGGGTTTGATACCACTGACTGTCTTAGCGGGGCAAAGGGATACCTTATTTTTAGGTAAATTAGAGTTAAGAGCAAAGAAACCTATTACCGAGTTGAGTCAAATCTCAATTGATTCAGCAACGGCAGGGGAGCCTTATTTTTTTGACAGGGATCATCTTTACTTCACGCAAATATTAGATGTGTCCAGTAAACAGCAAACAGAGTTGTTTGTATGGGATTTATCTAAAAATAATATGCGTAGCATTGAGCAATCAAATACGACTGAACGTGCGCCTACGCGGTTTTCAATAAATTTAGGAGCGCGGGTGGTAAGACAAAAAGACAATAACAATGGTGAGTTACGCGCTGTTAATGTAAACGGAAACCCCGATACATATTTAATGCAAAATCCAGAAGAAACTCATACTTCGATAAACGCTCATCAATTTGAAAATTCTAATTGGTATCTCTATTCTAAAAATCAACAGGGTGATAAATTGCAAGCCTATAACATTAAAACTAAGAAAACGATTGTTGTTGGCTTATTGCCGCAAGGAAGTCAGTATTTCTCAGTAAGTGCAACAGGGCATATTATCGTCAGTGATGGTAGCAAACTATACCAGCGTCAAATCATAGCGAAAGGAGAGTACTTGCAGGCGGAAGGAGAGTGGAGTCTACTGAGTATTGAATCTACGTTTTGCCAATCGGGGATTACTAAAACGGCTATTTCACCATACGGTGAGATGATCGCATTAGTGTGCGCTAATTAGGGTATGAGGGAGGTTGTATAGACAAGTCGTTCGCGGGCGAGTCCCGCGCTAATGACTAACAGTAAATGAGCGTAATATGTGGAAAAAAGTGATGAAAAGAGGGTGACATATTTATACTCATCTATCAAAAATTGCCTGATTTTATCGTTGAAGCATAATTAGTAAAGGCAATGTTTTGCACATAAATGCTGACTGTATAGAGCAATATATGACATTAAAAACTGATAATGAGTCCATTATTTAATCAGCCACCGACTCTCAGAATCAGTTCGTGAGTCAGACTAACCCGGTCATTTTTACGTGCAATTCTGGCGGTGATATCAGCCCTATATGCTCATGGCGACTCGCTTAATGCAATGCTAACTACCTATTGGTTAATTTTTTAGTTAGCTAACAAAGTTTACATAGAACGACAACATTCCTTTAATTTTTCTATATAGAACAGCGTCTTAATAGATGTTATTTTGGTTCTTCGGATAGCCGGGCGTGTGTTTTACTGTATACTTACTACACGTTCGCAAAATTGAATAATAAATGAAAAACATCGCTAAAACTTTGGTCCATCTCTGTACGCAAAAACCAAAAGTTATTTACACTATATTGGTGATCTTGGCGTTAATTTTTACTGCGCAAATACCGCGCATACAAATTGATACTGACCCCGAGAATATGTTGGATGCAGAGCACCCAGCACGGTTGTTTCACAACGAAGTAAAAACGCGATTTGCCATGCATGATTCGATCGTCGTTGGGGTGGTTGATACGAGCACCGAAGAGGGTGTATTTACACCAGCGTCACTAACTGACATATATGATATAACAAAGTCAATATTGTTAATCGAAGGTGTTATTTCAGCCGATCTAATGTCTATTTCAACGGTCGACAATATTACTCAATCTGAGTCGGGTACTATCCGTTTCGAATGGATGATGGACAAACCGCCCTCGACTCTCGATGAAAGTGCAAAAATTAAAAACTATCTGGCCAGACTGCCATTACTACAGGACACGTTGGTTTCGCAAAATGGCAAAGCGGCTGCCATTTATGTGCCTATTAAAGACAAAAATGAAAGTTTTAAAATTGCAGAACAAATTAGAGCTAATATCAGCCAATTAAATGGTAGTGCCGACTGGTATATCACCGGTTTACCTGTCGCTGAGGATCAGTTTGGTGTTGAAATGTTTATTCAAATGGGAATTTCTGCGCCATTAGCAGGACTGACTATCTTTATACTGCTGTTTTTCTTTTTTAGAAATGTTCCGCTTATTATCGCGCCTATGATTGTCGCAATGGCAACAGTGATGATTACGATGGGCGCGCTAATAGGCATGGGATATACCGTGCATATTATGTCTTCGATGATTGCGATTTTCTTAATGCCCATTGCTGTCGTCGATTCAGTGCATATTCTTTCTGAATTTAGTGACCGTCACAAACCAGGGGCAGATCTTAACGAGACAATTGAAGAGGTTGTTGGGCATTTATTCACGCCAATGTTATATACCTCGATTACGTCATCGGTTGGTTTCTATTCACTCATGCTAACACCAATACCGCCAGTACAAATATTTGGGGGCTTTGTTGGCACGGGTATATTGCTGGCGTTTTTAATCACAATCACTTTTATGCCTTCCTACTTGTCCAGAATGAATAATGCGTCATTAGAAAAATTACAGTTAGTTATGCATTCTAATCAAGGCGGTAGTCGGATCGCTAAACTGGCTAAGTTCTTAGGTGGATTTGCACTCAAATTTAAAGCCTCGTTAGTACTTGCTTTCGCAGCGGTGTTCGCTATTTCAGTATGGGGAATAACGCAAATTGAAATTAACGATAACCCCGTTCGTTGGTTCAAGAAAGACCATGAAATCCGTGTAGCCGATAAGGTACTAAATGAAAATTTTGCTGGAACTTACGACGCTTATGTCGTTCTTAGTTCAGGCAACACATTGCTGTCACTTGACGATTTGCTAGCTAAGGAAAAACCCTCTAGTTTAAATGGCTGGGCAGCGGATCAGGTTACTCAATTGTCTGGACAGCCGATTAGTGAGCAGTACCAGCAATTATTAATCAATATTGATGATAAGTTATTCTCATACGTATCTGATATCGAAACGACCTATCTCAACGTGATATTACAGAACGCAGAGTTAGCCTTAAGTCAGTCTAAAGTATTCCAGTCTGAGCAGTTATTAGCGTATGTCGAATCACTACAAAATTACTTAAAAGAGTCCGGATTTGTTGGAAAGTCGAATTCACTGGCCGATGTGGCTAAAGTTGTTAATCGAGAATTAAGATCGGGTGAGCAAAAGGATTATGAGCTGCCTACCTCCCCTCAGGCTGTTGCGCAAACACTCCTGCAGTATCAGTCATCACATCGTCCTAATGATCTATGGCATTTTGTAACGCCCGACTACCAACAAACGTTAATTTGGCTGCAAATGACCTCGGGTGATAATCAGGATATGAGTCAGGTTATTGCGTTGGTTGACGAATTTATTCAAAAACAACCGCTACCCCAAAATATTCAATTAGATTGGGCGGGTAAAGCGTATTTGAACGTTGTTTGGCAGGAGAACATGGTTGCAGGTATGCTCGACAGCCTGATAAGTGCGTTTGTCATTGTGTTCGTCATGATGGTAATTCTGTTTCGCTCATTAGTATTTGGCACTTTAGCTATGCTGCCGTTAACAATCACAATCACGTTTATTTATGGTCTTATTGGTATTATGGGTAAAGATTACGACATGCCAATAGCTGTGCTGTCGGCACTGACGTTGGGTTTATCGGTCGACTTCGCCATTCACTTCTTAGAAAGAGCACGTGAAGTATTTAAACAAACTAATGATATTAAACAAACCTTTGACTTGATGTTCGACGAACCGGCAACTGCAATTATTCGCAATGCGTTAGTTATAGCGCTTGGCTTCACGCCACTGCTATTTGCACCCTTAGTTCCTTATGTAACAGTCGGGATCTTTTTAGCCAGCATTATGGCAATTTCAGCCTTGGTGACGTTATTAATTTTGCCAGCGGTAATGACCATGGGCAAGCGTGTTGTCTTTAAATAAATAAGGAAAACGATGATGTTAAAGAAAAAATTGAATGTGTTGAGCTTTAGTTTACGGTTTTTGACAACAGCAACGTTGGTGGCTGCACTTTTATTACTAGCACCATTGCATGCTATGAGTGAAGACATCAGTTCGGTTGACGTATCAAGCATTGTAAAGAATGCTGAAAAAGCCGCTTATTATAGTGGTAAAGATGGACGCTCGGACGCACGAATGATGATTGTTGATGCGCAAGACAGAAAGCAAATGCGTCAATTCACCATTTTACGTCGAGACATCCAAGATAATGGCGATCAGCAAATGATGGTGTTTTTCTCAAGGCCTGCTGATGTAAAAGACACGGTATTTAGAGTTGAAAAGCACGTCGATTTAAGTATTGAAGACGACCGCTGGCTCTACTTACCTGCACTTGATTTAGTTAAACGTATTTCTTCGGGTGACAAACGCACGTCTTTTGTAGGTTCACACTTTTTTTATGAAGACGTTTCAGGACGTGCTATTTCAGAGGATAACTTTGAGTTACAAACACAAACTACAGCTGCATATTTGTTAAAAGCTATCCCTAAAGCGCCTGATACTGTTGAGTTTGCATATTATATTGTGACTATTGATAAAGAAACAAATCTGCCAGTGTTGATCGATTTTTTTAAAGCTGACAACACTAACTACCGACGTGTAGAAGCAATAAAAATTGAGGAAATACAAGGTTTTCCAACGGTTGTTCGCTCAAAAGTAAGTGATCTTGAAAGTGGTGCTTATACCTTAATGGAGTTTCGTAATATTAGTTTTGACCTTGGCTTAGACGATGATGTGTTTAGTGAGCGTAGCTTACGAAATCCACCGCGTGAATGGTTAAACTAATATGAAATTTGGTATAACCACGCTGGCCTTTTGTTTAGGACTGTCGGGCTCGGTGTTAGCTCAAGAAGACCAGTGGGACATGGAAGAGTGGGGAGATGAAGAAGCAGCAGCCTCTCATCGCTTTTCTGGTTTTGTAGAATTCGCATTAGGTACTCGCTTGTCATCCGATCCTGTCATTAATACTGACAAAACATTGGTTGACCTAAGAGCTCAGTTGCAATGGGACCAAGACTTTGACGCTTCTCGAATTAAATTTACAGCTGACGTTTATTACGACGGCGTGCTTGACCAAACTAAACTCCAGATCAGAGAGTTTGCTTGGCAGGGAAGCGTAAATGCGATTGTTGAGCTGGGTGACTGGGGTAAGAAACTTGATGTCAAAGTTGGCCAACAGATACTTACTTGGGGTACGGGTGATTACGTATTTTTGAATGACTTATTTCC
>JBLHOI010000149.1:0-5688 GCA_047621375.1 Glaciecola sp. | reverse complement strand
TGAAACCAGCGAAAATTAGTACGCCAATGATAACGCAACCAGGCAAATGCTATACTATCAGTGAGCCGCTCGGCGTAGCGTTGATTATTGGTGCATGGAACTACCCTTTTCAATTAGTCATTACGCCTCTGATTGCAGCCATAGCAGCGGGTAATTGCGCTGTGATTAAGCCCTCGGAGTTGTCTGAGGCAACCTCAGCCCTCATTGCTAAGCTAGTTCCTCAATATCTTGATACGGCTGCTTTTAAGGTGATTGAAGGCGGCAAGGACGAAACGACAGCGTTGTTAGCGCAACCCTTCGATAAGTATTTTTATACAGGTGGAGAGCAAGTAGGCCGTATTGTTATGGCTGCTGCTGCTCGCCATTTAGCGCCGGTGACATTGGAACTCGGTGGTAAAAGCCCATGTGTTGTTGATGGCGATACTAACTTAGATGTTACAGTAAGACGGATTGTGTGGGGAAAATGGATGAACGTGGGGCAAACTTGTGTTGCACCTGATTATATCCTGATTGAAGAAGAGTATCTTGCTGATTTTAGTCAACGCCTGATCGCTGAAATTAAAAAGCAATACGGTGAAGACCCCTCGCAAAATAAAGATTATGGCCGAATAATTAACCAGCGACATTGTTCTCGTTTAATTAATTACTTAGAGGGTGAAAATGTCATTTATGGCGGTAAACACGATTTAGAAACTAAGTTTTTAGAGCCGACTGTTGTGGTTCAACCTTCAGTCGATTCAGCGTTAATGAAGGAAGAGATATTTGGACCGATTTTACCGATTATGACGTTCAAAAATAAGCAGCTGATGCTCGATTTTATTACTACTAAATCAAAGCCCTTAGCAGCCTATGTATTTACCTCTAATAGTCAATTTGAAGCTGAATTTATGGAGCAAGTTAGCGCGGGTTCAATATGTATCAACGACACAAATATTTTCCTAGCAAATCACGAGTTACCTTTCGGCGGTGTCGGAACCAGTGGAATGGGGCAATATCACGGTAAATCTGGATTTGACGCGTTTAGCCACACTAAGTCTGTTATGAAACGCAGTTTTAAGTTTGATGCCGCAATACGATATGCACCGTTTAGTAAATTTAAACTGATGTTACTCAAAAAGTTTTAATAGGATAACAATATGCCTTCACCTTTTCATTTAGCCATTCCGGTTACAAACTTAGCACAAGCAGACGCATTTTATGGCGCAGTTATGGGCTGTGAGCAAGGACGAAGTTCTGAACAGTGGATAGACTGGAACTTTTTTGGTCATCAGCTAGTGACTCACCTTGTGGCAACAATGCCGATATTGCCTCAACCTAACGAAGTTGATTCGAAAGCTGTTCCAGTGCCTCATTTCGGTGTCGTTTTAAGTATGAATGAATGGCAAGCCTTGGCCCAAAAGCTGGTGGCGGCTAAGCAAACCTTTGTGATTGAGCCCTATATTAGGTTTGCAGGAAAAGTAGGTGAACAAGGAACCTTCTTTCTATTGGATCCTTCGGGTAACGCACTTGAATTTAAGGGCTTTGCAGACGATTCTCAGATATTTGCGAAATAAAAGCAGACGCCGGTTTAATCAGTTCTAAAATAATATCTGCAAGCTTAATAACATATATGCCACGACGGTTACTCCTCCGACAAATAATGCATAGGGCATCTGGGTTTTTACGTGAGTTAGCAGATCGCAACCTGCTGCAAGAGATGAAATTGCTGTCGTATCCGAAATAGGAGAACAATGATCTCCAAAAATACCGCCACCCAAAATAGCCGCCAGCACTAATGATGGTGGCAAGCCGAGAGTGGCGACCAGTGGCATTCCTATCGGGATCAAAATGGCAAAGGTTCCCCAAGACGTTCCTGTTGTAAAAGACATGATTGCGCCGGCAATAAATAACATTGGGACGACCAATATCAAGGGTAAATTATCGCCCACTAGGCCCGAGACAAATACACCTGTTCCGAGGGCTTTTAGACTCGTACCTAAAGCAATAGATAACAAAACGATGGTGACTAGTGGTAGAAGCTCACCCATCCCACTGAAGCCAATTTTAATCGACTGCTGATGCGTGAAACGTTTATACCAAAGCAATTGACCATAGGCGACAATACAGGCTAAAAAAGTAGCATACAGTACTGATTTGCTCCCACTTCCTTGGGTGATATCACCTTCGCCGGTCATAAACATAAAACTAAACATGCCAATAATCATGACGAGGAGTGGGATTAGCATAAATCGAGATTTAGTCGCTGGACTCGAGTTAAGAGATGTTTCTACTGACTCTAATGATTTTTCAGCTTCTTTCATTGGACCGTGCACTTTGTCAAAGAAGATGGTGTATGCCACCACTATGAGGGTTAACCATGCGTAGATATTAAACGGTAGTGTACCCCATAAGACAGCGAGTGGATCTTTACCTAAATCATATGTACTGATTAACGCGAGCACATAAGCTCCCCAGCCGTTCAAAAGTATGAGTATACAAATAGGCGCGCATGTTGAATCGATGATGTATGCCAATCTTGCGCGGCTCATTTTATATTTGTCGAATAGTCCTCGCGCAAAAATACCGGCGGTTAACACGCTTAAGTTAGATTCAATAAAAATTACGATGCCGGTAAACATAGTGATTCCACCAACGCGTTTCTTCGAATTGATGAGTCCACTGCTGATCACCCGATTAACGGTTGCGCTAACCCCTCCAGAATCACGAATAAAAGCTAGGAGGGCGCCAACCAACAAACTAAAAATAAGTACCCTTGTTGTATCAGCGGAGGCCGCTGTCTGGACAATACGCTCGATGGTATTGATAGGCGTAATAAATACATTCCCGGATGTCCCAGTGACTACTAATAGTAATTCAGAGCTTAATACGGCTAACAACAGAGCAAGAATGACTTCCTTTTTCCAGATAACAACAGCAATCGCAATAATGGGCGGGAGGACGGTAAGCCATTCCATAAATTATTTCCTAGTCTTTATGTTGAAGTAGATTTTGCGCTTCGAACTCAATCAGATTTTGATAAATCATGCTAATAATAAGGCCATGTTTGTTAGTTTCAAAAGTGTCAGTTGTAAATTCAACATTGTTTTCAGTTTTCGTTACCTTTGTATGATGTTTATTAGTTAACAAGATAATGGCTAAATCAAAAGCTGGGTCGATAATAACAGTCGTGCCGACACTGCTATTGTGACCATAAGCTGAAGCACTAGCGAAACGTCCAAATAGTGTTTTTCTGTTTTCGTCATCAGGAAGTTGCCAGCCTAGAGCAATACTATTTGATGGACCAACGGGATTCGAGAAGCGTGCCAAAGTTGCCTGATTAAATAGCTTTACATCATCGTAGCCACCGCCATTTAACATCGTTTGACTTAGTATGGCCAGGTCATCGATAGTTGAAAAAAGCCCCGCATGACCGGACACGCCTTGCATTGAATAAAATGCATTGGCGTTCAGAGTTTCTCCTTGCAGTGTATGCTCTCGAGAATTAGGTATGCCGGTGTAAGCAATTAGATTATTACCTTCGGCTTCTGTAGCAGCAAAGTGATCAGGGGTAAAACCTGCTTGTAATGGCGTAAACAAGGTGTTTGTAAGACCTATTGGTTGGTATATTTTCTCTCTGGTGTATTGCTCCAATGGCATCCCGGTGACTCGCTCTACCAGGAAGCCTAGTAGCATAAAGTTAATCGAACTGTATTGCTGCGTGCTACCACTTATTGATTCAAAAGGTAAAGCGGTAAGCAATAAGCGCTCCGTTTTTAGTTTATTTTGAGAATAAAAATAGGCACCGTACTTGTTATCTTGTCGATAAAAATTAACGTTATCAGCATAACCCGACGAATGTGATAGCAAGTCTTTTATTAATATAGCTTCTCGTCCATTGCCTCGATATTCGGGAAGGTAATACTGAATCGGTTTAAATATATCGATTTGGTCTGCACTCATCAACTGCATAAGCGCTAAAGTAGTGGCGAATACCTCAGTATTCGAGCCAAGGTCAAACATATGTTCCGGTGTCATCGGCTCAAAGTGCGTTAACAACTCACCTTCGACAGAACGTTTTTTTGCATAACCGTAACTCGTTCTCTTAATTATTTTGCCTTTGTATACAACCGCAATCGCTGCGCCGGGGAAGCCACTTTTTACTTCGTCTTGTATAAATCGGTCGACCGAAGCAAATAATGAGCTATTAGGCGCAACCGCATAATCAAGAGTCGGATATGGAATAGTAATTACGATGCTAGCCCCGCGTGGTCGGACATTCTCGACGCGCAAGCTATTTAGTCCATCGACGGTGCGTCTGAATAGAGAGACTTTGCGCACCTCGGATGCCTCAAATACGGCCAAATTGAGCTTCATCCCGTTAATATATATATCCGCAGATTCCGCGTTGTTGGTTTCAATAATCAGCTCACCGCTACCCTTATAAGCTTTGAATATCGTTTTGTTGAGTGAGTTATCGGCTGACCGGGGAGGCAATTCGGTAAACACGTTTGACAACTGAAACTGCTGTGTATTGTCGTCGGCTTGTTGCTTGTTGGTCTGTGCAGTTAATATCTCGGATTGATAAATTTCATTCAATTGCTCATATTTTGCTGGGAAATATTTTTGCACTAAAGCGAAAACCGCAGCAGCAGTCTGATTATCGACTTCTCCAGTCACCTTCCAAGGCACAAAGTGCATTTGAAACGCGGACAAGGTGTCGATGGTTTGTTGATCCATTCTACCCGTTGGCACTAGGTCGTAGCCGTAAGCATTTAGGCCTTTTTGAACGAGTGCTATGCTCGGCAATGCGTGATTAAAAGCTAACCAATGATGGGTTAAATTTTGGTTGTCGTACCAAGCACCAATTCCCTCTTGATATAATCTATACCAAGGGAATTTTGGGCCTGGGTCATTCTTCCTTGAAGGGGCAATATCCGCATGCCCGACAACAGCAGTAGGTTCAATATCTGGATTTCTTGCTAATATTTCTTTACTTAATTTAATCAATAATAGTATTTGTTTTTCTTCAAAATCAGGGAAAACACACAAGTCACGATTTTTTTCAGCGACCATCATTCTTGGCATAATAGGGGGGACTGGGTCATCTTCTTGACAAAAAGGTGTGTTAACCAGTTCGATACCAATACTATGATCGTTAAGGCCTGAACGACCTTGCCAATGACTCATACCGGCGTGCCATGCTCTTTGGCTTTCATCTACTAATTGAAATACTTTAATGTCGTTGTAGGGGTAGCTTGGATCATCCGCTTTAGGAATTAAATAATGCGAGCTGACGTTACCTTCTTCAACCAGCGCATCAACCGACTCTTGATAATTGACCGCGGTGAAATGCATTATTAAAGACTTGACTCGATAGCTATAGTTTTTGGATGGCATTGCTTCTATATCTGACATGCTCGAGCAACTCACTAAAAAAACAGCACTAGCTAAAAGCGAAGCTTGAGCTAGTCTTGTCCAATATGGCATTCTTTTTCCTTTACAAACATTTTTTTAATTCGATTTGGAAGCGTTGACTTGCGCTCATCAAACCGTATTTTCTGTATTATCTCGACAAGCAAGTCAGATGAGTAAAATATACATCAAAGTGTAAGCTTGCCTAGCCTAATTTTTTATTCACTAAATCTAGCAAGGCAAAGTGCACAAGACAACTCTATACAGTGATAAAACGGTCGATTGTTTTAAACAACT
>JBLHOI010000148.1:0-5697 GCA_047621375.1 Glaciecola sp. | reverse complement strand
AGAAACGCTATCCAAAACACGGGTTGCGGGTCAACGCTTAAATATACGTGAATGGTCTGATACACCGCCAAAACGTAAAAGCTAGTCGTTTCTGACAACGAAATATTAAAGCCACTTTATGTGGCTTTTTTTTGCTTTACATCCTGAATGAAGACACACCTATTGCAAAAAATTTGCCTACTGTAGCTGATAAATAAAGCAATTGTTAAATGTTGTTGTCTTTTTAAGTCCAAAATGAAATATTACCTTTAAAAATATTGCTATATTAGAATAAGGTTAAGCGTCATAATCAAACTAAGTTTTTATGACAAGCGCGTGCACTAATGAAGTATTTCCCTATATTCGTCGATGCTGAACACATCCATTGCCTATTAGTTGGCGCAGGCGAAGTCGCTGCCAGAAAATGTGAGCTGTTATTGAAGACTCCAGCAAGAGTTACTATCGTATCTCCGTGGGTCAGCGAGACAGTTAAGCGACTTGCAAACGAATCTACTCAAATCACTTTAATTGAAAGAAAGTTTGAAGACTCGGATATCGATGGCAAACAAATGATTTTTGTTGCTACCGATGATGCTTTTGTAAACAAGCACATCCACGACATAGCGCACGCGAAACACATGCTTGTCAACGTAGTCGATAACACTCCGCTATGTAAATTTATCACGCCATCTATTGTCGACCGTTCACCTATCATTATCGCTATGAGCAGCGGTGGCGTCGCGCCGGTATTACTGCGCTACATTCGTCAAAAATTAGAAAGTGTTATACCAGCCAATATTAGATTATTAGGTGATTTTTCAGCAAAGTTCCGCAGTACTGTAAAAGCAGCGCTTTCCTCGGTAACCGATAGACGCTACTTTTGGGAAGAAGTTCTAGACGGCGATGTTGGTGAATCTATACTCCAAGGAAACGATAACCTTGCGGAGCGACAATTCGACAAAGCGCTTATTGCCTATAAAAACGGTGATAAACCAGCAGGCCAAGTTTATTTGGTAGGAGCGGGTCCCGGGGATCCGGACCTGTTAACGTTTCGAGCATTAAGATTAATGCAAAAAGCTGACGTTGTTGTTTATGACCGATTAGTTAGCCCAGAAATACTTGAACTTGTGCGCAGAGACGCGGAAAAAATTTATGTTGGGAAGGCGCAAAGCAATCATACCATACCGCAAGAAGATATTAACGAGCTCTTAGCCAAGCAGGCCTTAGCTGGAAACAGAGTGGTGAGATTAAAAGGAGGCGACCCATTTGTATTTGGTCGCGGGGGAGAAGAAATTGAAACCCTCATCCAACATGGTGTTGATTTTCAAGTAGTGCCCGGCATAACTGCAGCTACAGGTGCTGCAAGCTATGCGGGTATACCTCTTACCCATCGCGATCATGCTCAGTCAGTAACATTTACAACCGGCCATTTGAGGGATGACACTATCAATTTGAATTGGCCAGCACTTGTTCAACAAAATCATACCGTTGTTTTTTATATGGGCCTGACTGGCTTACCTATTATTTGCGAGAAACTTATTCAACATGGGATGTCACCACAAATGCCAATTGCACTAGTGCAATCAGCAACACGAGAAAATCAACAAGTTGTGACTGGGACCCTTGAGAATATTGTCAATAACCCAAAAGTAGCGTTGTTAAAACCACCCACATTGATCATTGTGGGTACAGTTGTTAATCTGCATACATCGCTTAATTGGTTTTCAAGAGGGAACGTAAGCTAATAGTCTTGTAAGGTTATTCAAATGCGGCACATCTGCAGCGCCTTAATCAACAGCGCCTTATTGGTTCTCTTAGTTGTGCCATTTAAGGCTCAGTCGCAACAACAATATTTTTTAAAAACCAGTTCTACCTCAGGGGTTGACTTCAATTATCAATGGCAAAGTATTGATGGCACATATGAGCTCATTTTCTTACTTTCGCATGCCAACATCAATAATTTGCCTCACTCTGCTGCGGCCTACAATGCATCTCTTGCTCAAAGTTATATTTATAAAAATTTACTTGAATATGCGAAAACAATAGATCCGAAAGTTGCTAAAATCTCAATTAAGGGCGCTGGAAGTTCCTTGCAGATGGAAGTTTCTGGTAAGTTCGAAGATCAAGTGAACCCAATTACAGAGACGCTTGATAAAAAATATCAAGAAGCAGAAGCCGATTACTTGACGAAACACTACTTTATATCATTCAGGAATGAAATCGGCGGGATCATGATTAAACAAGATCATATTCGCTACGCTGAAGAAAGCAGTCACAATCTTAACGCTATTGTACTTGCTATCAAAAAGCGAACCAGCGCCCCCTATAACACGAGAGAGTTTATTGATTTCACATTAAACTGGCTACAAACTATTCCGTAAGACACTCTTAAAAATCGTATTTCGTGGAATGGGTCTGGCTTCGCAGCACTTCGAAAACTATTGTTAAACAACAAAGGCGACTGTGATAGCAAATTAACCCTTTTCCTTGCACTTCTAAAATCATATAACCCAAGATTATCTGCTAAGCTGTTTTTTTGTCTAATCATGCATTAATTGGAATTAGTCTTAAACCGAATAAAACGGATGAACAAATCCTTCAAAACAACATTTCGTGTATCCTTGCTGAGCCTGCTGACGCTGCGGAGTATAAATTAGGCGATATAGCCTCTTCGAGTAAAATAGCGATCAGGAATCATCAATTCACTGCCGAACAATTTTAAAATCTCCCTTCAATCAGAGATAATAAAGACACACCTATTAACCACATAATGACAAAACAGGTGTGTCCTTATTTGAGAGATTACAGTAGGCGGGAGTAATAAACTAAACGCAAGTTGCAGAACTTTTTGTTAACATCTATTGTTCGTCATAGAATGCGCAGACGACAGTTAAACTTGTCATATAAAGACGCATTACTTAAGCATTAATTAATTCACGGCAGAAGAAAAATAATGATATCAACAAGACAAAAGCTGATCCCCTTCCTACTCTCGAGTTTACTTAGCTTTAGTGCAATAAGTAGCGCCGAAGAGCACGAAGAAATAGAAAAAGAAGAAAAAAAACCTTTCGCAACGTGGGATGTTTTAAATCCGCCCATGACACTATCCAATGTCGAAATAAACACAAATGAAACTACTTGGTCTAGTTTAGATGTTAGCCCTGACGGCAAGCAATTTGTGTTTGATATGCTCGGCGATATTTTTATTGCTAGCACCGATGGCGGCGACGCAAAGGCTTTAACTCAGGACTTTGCTTGGAATATACAGCCTGCAATAAGCCCTAATGGTAAACAACTCGCTTTCATTTCTGACCGCGATGGACTATCTAATGTTTGGGTAATGGATATAAACGGTGAGAACTTGCGTCAAGTGACCAAGGAAAAAGAGAATTTAATACACTCCCCTAAATGGAGTCCAGATGGCGAATACATTGTCGTCAACAAAGGTATTATGTCGAGCCGCAGTATTCCTGCTGGTGAAATCTGGCTTTACCATCAAAGCGGTGGCAACGGTCTAGCAATCAAAGAACGTGTTAGTGGCAAAGTTGACCAAAAGAACATTACTGACCCTGTATTTTCACCCGATGGGCAATATATCTATTACACTCAGGATGTGTCGGGCGGTTCGCAGTTTAGTTATAACCGAGACGCCCTCCAAGGATTATTCGCTATTATACGATACGATAGAGAAACAGGTGAGGAAGAACGTTATATTTCAGGAACTGGCGGAGCAGTCGTGCCAACACCTTCGCCCGATGGAAAATATGTAGCATTTGTTCGTCGTGTAAAAAGTAAAACTGCATTATTCTTAAAAGACATAAAGTCTGGTGATGAAAAAGCGATATTTATGGAACTCGAACGCGATATGCAGGAAGGTTTCGGAAGCGAAGGTTATTTTGCATATTTCGATTGGACTCCTGATTCTGAACAAATCATGTTTTGGACAGGTGGAAAATTCCATAAACTCAGCATTAAAAATAAGTCGCTAACGACTTTAGACCTAAACATTAAAACAACAGTTCAATATGCAGATGCTTTACGTTTTGACGTCGATGTTGCTCCAGATCAATTTGATGTTAAGGCAATACGCTGGGCACAGAAATCGCCAGACGGCAAAACGGCGTTATTCCAAGCACTTGGTAAACTCTACTTAAAAGATATCAGCAGCGGCGAAATCGAACGCCTAACGAAGCAAAATGACCATGATGAATATTATCCGCGGTTTTCAAACGACGGCAAGCAAATCGTTTATACCACTTGGAGTGATAAAGGTCT
This sequence comes from Glaciecola sp., assembly GCA_047621375.1. Taxonomy (GTDB): domain Bacteria; phylum Pseudomonadota; class Gammaproteobacteria; order Enterobacterales; family Alteromonadaceae; genus Glaciecola. The sequence goes on along the minus strand of JBLHOI010000148.1, from coordinate 1,443 downwards.
TGGCGATGTAAGAATTATTTCCGCAAGAGGCAGCAAAGGCAAGGTAGTCAGTTTATCGAAAGGCCACTTCATCGAACCTAGTTTTTCAACAGACGGAAAATTGGTTGCTTATCGAAAATTTACAGGTGGCTACTTGCTAGACCCGACTAATTCTATTGACCCAGGTATTTACGTTCTTAACTTAAAAGAAAAAACCACTGAACGCGTATCAAAGAGTGGTGTTGAACCGCATTTTTCCGCGGGTAATGAACGGGTTTATTTTAGTGAATCAGTAGGTGGAACTCCTTACAGCGAGACACAGTTTTCTAGTGTGAACTTGCGTGGCGAAGACAAACGTGTGCATTTACATGGTGGCGACAAAGTCAGCGAATACCGCTTATCACATGATAAGAAGTGGATTGCTTTTGTTTATCAATACAATACGTTTGTAACCCCATTTGCAGATAATGGTCAAAAAGTGACTATTGGACCTGAAATGTTGTCCCTTCCGGTTAAACAACTTTCAGCTCGCTCTGGTAACTACATGACTTGGAGCCCGAATAACCAATCAGTCGGTTGGTCTCACGGTCCTCGTTATTTTGAGCGCAGTTTAGATAATGCTTTTAGCTTTTTGGCGGAGTCGGATGCCGAACTGCCTGAGCCACTAAACGAAGGGATGAATTTATCTTTTAAGAAAAAATCTGACAAACCAAATCGTTACACAGCGATTGTTGGTGGTAAGGTTGTGACGATGCGTGATGCCGACAATCAACAAGAAGTCATTGAGAATGGCATCGTCCTAATAAAAGACAATATGATTGACGCTGTCGGCACAACATCCAATATTACGATCCCTGATGGCGCTATGGTTATCAATGCTGAAGGCAAAACTGTTATTCCCGGACTAATTGATACTCATGCACACGGATCGCAAGGTAGTAATGAAATTATTCCTGACCAAAACTGGAGTCAATATTCTAACCTCGCATTTGGTGTAACAACAATCCACGATCCATCTAATGACACCACAGAGATTATGGCGGCAGGTGAATTGCAAAAAGCAGGGCAACGTATAGCTCCTCGTATTTACTCGACAGGAACGATATTATACGGGGCAGAAGCACTCGGTTATAAATCTATTATTAACGATTATGATGATGCTTATTATCATGTTCAAAGATTAAAAGATCTCGGAGCTATCTCGGTTAAAAGTTATAACCAACCAAGACGTGATCAACGTCAACAGGTGTTAGTTGCAGCTAAAAACCAAGAGATGATGGTCGTGCCAGAAGGCGGCGGTAAATTCCAACAAAATATTTCTATGTTAGTTGATGGCCATACTGGCTTAGAGCACAGTCTTCCGATTGCCAATGGCTATAACGATCTAACCCAACTATGGAAAGCTACGAAGTTTGGTTACACACCTACTTTTGTTGTTTCTTACGGTGGACTAACTGGTGAGAC
>JBLHOI010000147.1:0-5703 GCA_047621375.1 Glaciecola sp. | reverse complement strand
CATGTGAAATAGCCGCTTGTCCTGTTGCTGAAAACCACGTGGCACTTGCTGTTTGGGCTAATGTTAACGAACTTAATAATATTGCATAACTTATGTAGTGTACAAATTTCATCGGTTAATTCACTTTCGGCTTGTATGGTGATTCACTAGTGTCGTATACCAATAACCAGTGACTAGCACGTAGATGCTTTATATACACAAACCTATACAAGTTATGTGCCAGAGTATTCAGTTTTTATCCCTTGAATAAATGGTGCACATTTTGCATTGACTTTGCTATCGGTCATCGTTGAATAAATACATTGATCTAGTGGACTCATAGTGAGTCGCACAATCAATAAAAATATGAATAGGTAGAATATGCCAAAGATGAATAAAATAAGCCTCATTGCAACCACTGTGGGAATGCTCACTTGTTTAGGCCTGTCGGGCTGTAGTTCGATGTTTACCAAACACGTCGAGTGGGAAACGATTGAGCCGATAAACTATCCAGTGTTAAGCGCTGTGGGTTATGCTCCAATTTCCGCACAACTCGGTGGTGATGAGTCTACAAAAACGTTGATGGCGATAAAGGCGTCTAAGTTGGATGCTTATCGAGAACTTGCTGAACAGGTTTTTGGCCAAAAAGTTGACGGTGAACAGGAGTTGGCAAATCTAATTTTAACCAACAATCAATTGCAGAGTTCCGTCGAGGGTGTAATACGGGGCGCAAGAGTGATCAAGACCTACCCAGTAGGAGAGGATACGTATGCAACTGAACTTGAGTTAGATATGTCTCGCGTTTACGATATTTATCTGTCGACGGCAAAACCAAAGAAAATTAGAAAGGTTTCTTATTATTAAAAACGGGTAAATACAACTAAGTGACGATAAGGCCAGATTTTAATGCTGGCTTTTTTATGTGCGATCCAAAGATAACGCGCTGAATGTTCTTGATTTGAGGTCGCATGATTAAATCATCTATGATTTGCTCTTTTACGATTCGAGCGTTTACTCTTCGAGTTTCCAGCGTTATTGGTTTGTTAATAGCAAGAAAGAGTCTAGTTTTAGCTGAGAGTGGAACGTTTGATTGAATTTGAATGCTATATAATGCTTTCTAAGCCGTATATCCCTTTGACCCACCATCGCCGGTGGTTTTTCCAGTGCGGTCGTAAGTCATAGACTCACGAGCACGAAGTTCCATCATAAGGTTACGCAGGTGGGTCAACCGTAATTGGCCCTGCTCAACAGACTTTGCGTTTATTTGAGTCAAGTACTTACATTCGTGAATAATAAGGTCACAAGCGTCCATAGCGGCTAAAGCATTTTCGATATCATCTTCATTAGCCTTTGCTTTTTGGAAGAGCGAAGAAATGGATTTGTCCTGCTCTTCAATTAGTGTGAGCATTTCCTCTTTTTCTTTCAGTAAAGCCATCAGCGTTTCAGGTTCTCTTGAACTGATCAGATGCAGCTCATTTTCTAATAATGCCTTTAAAGCAGATAACTGCTTAGCTTGTTTATCAATTGCACTTAATAAACTTATCATCATTTAGATTTTAAACTCCGTTTCCGAAAATTTGGGATTCCAGTTTGGCGATTTTTTGCGCCAACACTTCTGGATTGACCCTGTATTCACCATCGGCGATTGCTTTTTTCAGCTTATCAACTTTTTCCTGATTCACTGGCGCTTCAGTGCTCTTACTCTGAATTTGAGAGAGCTGCTGTGCAGATGACGTTAACGACACAGAATCCTGACGCGAAGCAGCGGACTGCGAAGTGGTTTGAGCTGTGTTTGTGCCAGCCAATTGACCTTGCGTTTGTTGCTGTGCCGACTTTTGCCCATCAACTTGCGATTTATTTATGTTGTTGTTTATATTATTAATAATCATAATTTTTCCCAGAACCCGTGACACCTCAATGACGTTATCGACTTCTCACTTTCTAACTTTAGCAAGAAAGTGAAATAAAATCATATTTTCTGCTGTTTTTGCTAAAAATATTTCTCGTTACTCTTTATGTAAAAAAATATCGGAATTTTATTTTTTTATACTAAATTTGGATACTTACCTCGCTCGTACTGGATACGGTAGCGGAGACTGTTTTTTTCGATGCTGTATTCTGTACTCTTATTGTGTCACCTAAGTTTCCGTCCTGTTGAGCAATACCGGATACTTTCAAACTTAAACCGCTAGCGACTGCCATTATCGTGACTTTGTCACCTTTACAAACAAAACAAAGCATTCCGTCATTGATGATCTGACCAGGTCTTACTCTGCGTTTAAGTCTTGCACCTACTAAGTTTTCAGTGCTGCTATAAGTTGATCCTCTTAGCTTATTTAAAGGGACATCAGCAACGTATAGATTCTTATTAGTTAAAAGTGAGCCTGGACTCATTGTCTCTGATGTAACTACCACCGGTTTTGTCTGTTCGACCTGAACAGAAGTAAAAAGATACCAGTTTGTATTCGGACAAGTTACTTTTACGGACACATTAGACTGTTTAAGACTAGAGTCAGAGGATTCAAATTGATAAGGTGCCGTGCAGGGCGGTATGTGTATTCTGGTGTCTAGCTCAGCCGCTTGTATGTTCACATCAGCATTATTGTCAATAAATACATGTTGCTGAACATATAACGCTGCTTGATGCTGAATGCTTTGATGGAGCGACGCATTTGCGGAAGGTGTAAATATCATTAAGAAATAGGTTAAGACAAGCCCTAATACTGTCGATAACGGATTACTTATGGTTATATGCATTTGTCTTTTACCTGTTTTTCTCTTGCTAGTTTGAATAAAATTTGCACTGTAAAGAAAGTGTCAAAAGTTCGGCACATTTAACGCTTAAACGTGGTTTTTTAATACGGTATATTAGATAAGGCAACAATCATGCCTAAACTGAAATTGGAGGTAATGAATGTCCAGTATTATGGACTCGGTCAATCAGCGAACTCAGTTAGTGGGGCAAAACCGACTTGAACTGCTGTTGTTTAGACTCAACGGCAGGCAGCGCTTTGGCATAAACGTATTTAAAGTGCGTGAAGTTTTGAAATGTCCTCCATTAACTCAAATACCTAAACTCAACACTTTGGTAAGGGGAATTGCTCATATTCGCGGCCAAACAATTTCGATTATCGATTTGAGTCTTGCTACGGGTGGACGCAGAATTGAAAACTTGGAAAACGGATTTGTTATCATTGCCGAGTATAACCGCTCGGTTCAAGGTTTTTTGGTAGGCTCCGTTGATCGTATTATCAATACTAAATGGGATTCTATCCTGCCGCCGCCAAAAGGCACGGGTAGGGCAAGTTACTTGACGGCAGTAACAGAAGTAGAAGACGAGCTTATCGAAATCCTCGACGTCGAAAAGATTTTAAATGAAATATCGCCATTAAAAACTGATATTAGTCAAGATCTAGCCGACAGCTTAGATGTGAAATCGAGCGCAGGGAAAATAATTTTTATTGCGGATGATTCTTCTGTAGCAAGGAATCAAGTCAAAAAAGCATTAACGCCACTGGGATTGGAAATTGAAGTCGCCCATAATGGACTAGAAGCTCTAAATCGACTAAAAGAGATTGCGAGTGAAACCGGCGATGTTACCGATAGAGTCGGTATTCTTGTTTCTGATATTGAAATGCCAGTAATGGATGGTTATACATTAACCGCTGAAATTAAAAATAACCCCGAATTATCTCGATTGCGTGTTGTATTGCATACCTCATTAAGTGGTGTCTTTAATCAGGCAATGGTGAAGAAGGTGGGTGCTGATGATTTTATTGCTAAATTTCATCCAGATGAACTCGCCACTGCTGTTGAAAAATGGTTAGGTACAAACTCAAAAGTGAAATAATATTAAGTGAATAAAGAATTATCTTCAATTTCGTATGAAAGATTTTGCCACTTCTTGTATTTAAGGACTGGTATCGTGCTAGGCGAAAAAAAACAGTACTTGGTGAGAAGCAGAATGGTGCCATTGATGCATCGTTTTGCCACTAGCGATATAGATAGTCTTATCAAAAACGTTATATCACAGCGAGATCTTGTCTTAACTCAGGCTGCTCTTGAGGCGATGACAACGAATGAAACTCTGTGGTTTAGAGATAATTATCCCTTCGAAATTCTACGCAGCACAGTATTGCCGAAGCTGGCACAAAAGCAAGACAGACTCAGAATTTGGAGTGCGGCAAGTTCAACAGGTCAAGAGGCATATTCTATTGCTATGACCATTGCTGAATTTTCTAAGGTAAATAGAGGGGCCTTTAATAGAGGTGTAGAAATCATAGGTACCGATCTGTCAACGGCAGTGATAAAAACGGCGAGTAAGGGAACCTATGAAACACTGTCATTAAATAGAGGGTTAAATGATGATATTAAACGTCGTTATTTTACGCTCAACTCAGACCAGAGTATGACAATAAACGCAGATATTAAAAAGTGGGTTTCGTTTCGTCACTTTAACCTAACCTCTAGTTTTGCCGCCCTTGGGAAATTTGATATTGTATTTTGCCGTAACGTACTCATTTATTTTGATGCGCAAAGAAAAACGGTGATACTGCAAGATATTTCCGCTTGTTTGCAGCCCGAGGGTACTTTGTTACTTGGCGCTTCTGAATCGTTAGGCGGTGCTAGTGATAAATTCAAAATGATTATTCAGCCTGCAGGCCTTTACTACCAGAAGGTTTAATATTTACCCTCCCATAATAAAGACACTTCTTTTCGCCTCATTCTATGTGTTGGCACATCATTTGCTGAGTATTGGCAAGTAGGTTTGTAAATGAGCGAAACACATGGCTATCAGTTTAGATAGATTAGTTGGATTTCACCAAAAAGCACTTTCTGTTCGCAGCGATAGAATGGAAGTGATTTCTGGTAATCTGGCCAATGCAAATACCCCTGGCTACAAAGCGCGCGACATTGACTTTAACAAGGCAATGAAAAGTGCACAGTATGATCAAGGGGGCTTGGTTAAAACTAATGATAAGCACCTGTCCGGTCGCTCGCAAATCCAAGCAGAAATCGAATTTAGAGTACCTGATCAAGCCGATACTGGCGATGGTAATACTGTTGATGCTCAGGTTGAAAGAAACAACTTTCTCGAAAATGGTATGCGCTACCAAGCCGGCATAATGATTTTGACAGGCAAAATCAAGGGCATGAGAAAAGCACTAGGCGGAGGTCAAGGTTAATGAGTTTATTTAATATTATGAAAATAGCGAGTACTGGTATGGGCGCAGAAAGCGTTCGTTTAAACAGCACCGCGAGTAACATTGCCAACGCTAACTCTGTCAGCAGTAGCTATGAAGAAACATACAAGGCCCGCCATCCCGTATTTGCCGCAGCGTTGGATCAAGCTAGCTCTGACATGAGTAAAGGTGCCGGTGTTAAAGTGCTCGGTATTGTTGAGAGCACCAAACCATTGCAAGTCGAATATGCCCCTGGCAACCCACTTGCCGATGAGAATGGATATATATATAAGCCAAATGTAAATATTGTAGAAGAAATGGCGGACATGTTGTCGGCTTCTAAAGGTTACGAAACGAACGTACAAATTGCAGATACAACAAAACGTATATTCAGACGCGTATTGCAGTTGGGTCAAGGTCAATAGACTTAGGTTAACGTTGTTATTTATAGCGGAGATAATCAAGTGAATATATTAGAACGCAGTCAAACTGGTTTAAACACCGATCTTTATTGGAAACCAGAGGCGGTAAAAGTAGCGGA
>JBLHOI010000146.1:0-5704 GCA_047621375.1 Glaciecola sp. | reverse complement strand
GGCAAGTCCGACGAATGCTTATCAATGACGATCGACAGGAATGCAAAACGCACCCACGATAAGTTAACCGTAAATTGAACTCAAGCAATTAACCACAACAACCGAGATGCAGGACATATTAAAATACAGCTGACCGCGTCGATAAAACAGATAATTTAATGTTACAAGCTATTTCAATTTCGTGTTTGTAGTTGATTCTTTTTACTTTGGCTATAAGGTATTATCCAACGAGAGAATAGAACAATAGGAGAACTAAATGAAGCATCTTAAAAAGGCGCTCTTGGGCCTAAGTGTGGCAATAGCAGTAGGCGCTTGTACCCCAGCTCAACAAACAACAGAAGCTACCCCATTAGCTGCTGAACAAAAAGTGGCAATGAAATCCGGTATTCTTACCCAGAACATGGACTTAACTGTTCAGCCTGGTGATAACTTCTTTAATTATGTGAATGGTACATGGTTAAAAACAATAGAGATCCCTGCAGATAAAGCCTCTTATGGAAGCTTTGCAATTTTGGCAGATGAAGCACAAGAACATGTTAAGGCTATTATTGACACCGCATCACAAGGTGACTATCCGGTCGGTTCTGATGAGCAGAAAGTAGGCGACATGTATAGTTCATATATGGATGTTGAAAACCGCAATAAAATAGATATCAAACCGTTAAAATCAGAGTTTGATAAAATTGCTAATATCACTAGTTACGATCAACTCGTCGAATATTTTGCATATGCAGTTAAATATGGTTACAGCACACCCGTCAGTTTTTTCCAATATGCTGATTTTAAGTCACCCAACGAATATGCGCTCTATGCGTGGCAAGCTGGTATCGGTTTACCTGACCGTGAGTACTATTTCAAAGAAGACGAAGATGGCAAAAGAATTCTTGCTGAATACCAAGCTCACATTGAAAAAATGTTTACATTAGCTGGCCTTAAAAATGGCGCTAAAACCGCCGACATGTTGTTAGCACTTGAAACTAAAATTGCTCAACAACACATGAAAAAAGAACAAGCTAGAAACTGGGCTGAAAACTATAATAAATTAAGCATGGAAGAATTAAAGGTCCTAATGCCTAATTTTAACTGGAGTACGTTCGTAAAAGCCTCTGGTTTTGATATGCCTGAAAGTATGGTAATAATGCAGAGTGACTTCCTAGCCGGCATTGATAAAGTGATTGCTGAAACTTCACTTGATGATTGGAAGTCGTTTCTGCAGTGGGGCGTTATTAATTCCTCCGCAGGTTCATTAAGTATGGAAATGGATAAAGCGAATTTTGATTTCTACAGTACTGTTTTATACGGCGTAGAAGAGCAGCGACCAATGTGGCGTCGCGGAACCGGATTACTAAATAGCACCTTAGGTGAAGTAATTGGTAAGGTTTACGTGAAACGGCACTTTTCGCCTGAAGCGAAACAGCGCATGCAAGTCATGGTTGATAACCTTATTTCAGCTTATGAAGTGAGTATTAAAGAACTGGATTGGATGACAGATGAAACCCGTATTCAAGCTCTTGAAAAATTATCTAAGTTTACTGTCAAAATTGGTTATCCAGATAAATGGAAAGACTATTCTGCATTGCAAGTATCTGACAATGACTTATTCGGTAATTTACGCAATGCTGCAGATGTCAATTACGCTGAGGAATTAGCAAAACAAGGTAAACCTGTCGATAAAACTGAATGGGGTATGACTCCACAAACAGTCAACGCTTATTACAACCCGACGGCAAATGAAATTGTGTTCCCTGCTGCAATATTACAAGCTCCTTTCTTTGATTTAGAAGCCGAGGATGCAGTTAACTATGGTGGAATTGGTGCTGTTATCGGTCACGAAATTGGTCATGGTTTTGATGATTCAGGCAGCACGTTTGACGGTGACGGCGTGTTACGTAATTGGTGGACTGACGCTGACCGCGAAGAGTTTAAGAATAGAACGGGTAAACTTGTTGATCAATACAATGCATTTGAAGCATTAGAAGGTGTCTTCGTTAATGGCGAATTTACATTGGGCGAAAACATTGGTGACCTTGGTGGCATAAGCATTGCGCTTAGAGCATACCAAATGTCACTGAATGGCGCGGCGTCACCCACGTTAGATGGGTTTACGGGTGAGCAACGTGTTTTCCTTGGATTTGGTCAAGTATGGGCCGGTAAGTACCGTGATGAGGCCTTAAAAAGCCAAATCAATACTGACCCGCACTCACCTGCCCAATTCCGTGCGAATGGATCGGTTCGTAATGTGCCAGAGTTCTACACTGCATTTGACGTAATGCCCACCGACGCTCTTTATCTTCCAGATAAAGAGCGTGTTAAAATTTGGTAATCACTCACACATCGATAGCTATTAGTTTGCAAATCTAGAACTAAGTAGACTAATAAGGGATCTATATAATGTAGATCCCTTTTTGTTTAGTCATTGCTAAATATTGTACATTCGACAATCGCAGCTTGAGGATAAGCTACTATATTTATTGATGAAATACGTCGTTTATAGTCATGTTACCAGCAACCTTATTAATTTAATATTAAACGGTCGACACCCTTTAAATTGAATGTTATATTATAACAATAATGGAAAAAATTAATTTGCACCATCTTAAAAAGCACCCATCACTGTTGAAATATTTACTGGTGGCTGTAGTCTTGTTTTCTGTTTTTGCTCAATGGCATGATTCAGCTCACGGATTGCAAAGCGAACCGCAATGCCAGTTATGCTTGAGTTCTTTTGAACTTCAACATTATTTACCAATCAACGTTACGCTTTTTGAGACGCTCCAAAAAACCTTTATTCCCATCGACTTAAATTATTGCTCTTTTCAATCTTTATTAACCCCCCAATTTGGTAATAGAGATCCCCCCTCTAATTCTTTGAATCTCATTCCATAACACCATGTTAATGCTGAGTATATTCTGATACCTCAGTGAGTTTTGATTTGTAATTTAGAGTAAAAAATAATGAAAGCAAGATATTCGGCAATCGTTCTAGCTGTCTGTGCAGCGCTGACACCTAATGTAAATGCTGCAGATAAAATAATTCAAAAAGATGAAAATGATATAGAAAAGATATTGATTACCGCATCGCCTTTTCAACGCACAATACTGGAGTCTAGCGTCCCTGTAACAATTCTCAGTGGAGAAGAGCTAGATCAAAATCAGGCCGCAACTTTAGGTGAAACACTCAAGAATGTGCCAGGGGTGCATAGCTCGTATTTTGGCCCAGTAGCAAGCAGTCCAATTATACGTGGTTTAGACGGGCCTCGTATTATGGTTTTACAAAATGGATTAGGCGCCTCTGATGCATCGCGCGTTGGACCTGATCACCAAGTATCTACCGAAACTTCCACAGCAAGCCAAATTGAGATCCTTCGAGGGCCAGCCACCCTTTTATATGGTAGCGGTGCAATTGGTGGTGTGGTGAATGTGGTGGATAATCGACTGCCAATAAACCGACAAGAAGGCATTAGTGGTGAAGTTTTCAGCCAATACGACAACGCAGCTGACGCAAAAACGCTATCGACCGACTTGAATGCCGGTGCGGGTGATTTTGCAGTGCATATAGATGCATACAATCGCAGCACCGGCGATTATAAAATTCCGGTACCCGCAAATATAAACGAGCAAGGCGGTAGCAGTAAATTGTCGAATTCAGCTATGGACGCAGATGGTTATAATCTGGGTGCTGGCTGGATACAAGATAATACAGTTGTTGCGTTCGCTTATGGCAGAATTAATTCTGAGTACGGCCTACCTGGAGAAGAAGGTATATTTATAAAGTTAACACAAGATCGATACCAAGCGATTGTTGACTGGAAGAATTTAGATGGTTTCATAAAGTCAGTTCATTGGCAGAATGCCTTTACAGACTATAAGCATTCTGAAATCGACGGTGTCGAGGTTGGTACTACATTTAAAAACCAAAGTAGTGAGTCAAGACTATGGGGCGAACACGCACCCGTGTTTGGCTGGAAAGGCGTATTTGGCCTGCATTATAACAATACTGATTTTGAAGCCATTGGTGAAGAAGCGTTTACCCCCCCAACTAAAACAGACAGCCTTGCCGCATTTGTAATGGAAGAACTGCAAACAGGGGCTTTTATATGGCAGCTAGGCTCTCGAATTGAGCAAGTAACCCATGTTGTGAATAATGACTTTTTTGCTGAGCGGGATTCACAGCAAACCATTGCATTTGGTGAAACTGATTATGTTGCACTGTCTGGATCTGCGGGGGTCGTTTTCAAAATAGATAGCGACAACACGTTGGCGTTTAACTACGCTTACTCAGAACGGGCACCCTCTGCTTCTGAATTCTTTTCGTATGGTCCACACATAGGTTCAGGTACTTATGAAATTGGTGGCGGCTTTGTGATAGTCAATAATAATGAACAATACACCGTTGTTCAGACCGCAAACGATATGGATAAAGAAATATCTAATAACATCGACTTAACTTACCGTTTAACTACCGATGATTTGAATGCCAGCGTTAGTGTTTTCTATAATCAAATTGATAATTATATTTTCGAAAACTTTACTGACTTAGTTATTAGTAATGGCGGATTAGTATCATCTCAAGTATTTGCTGACCAAGTTACTAATTTTGGAGAGCCTGAAGATGAAGCTGACGGTTTACCCGTTGTTGTCTTTGCACAACAAGACGCTAAACTTTACGGCTATGAAGCACAAATCGATTGGCACTTAAACGACCAGTGGCGTTTAGAAGTCTTTACAGATTACACCCGAGCTAAGTTAGATTCAGGTATAAATGTGCCAAGGATTCCACCGATGAGATTAGGCTCGTCAGTTCATTTTGAATACGGCAATTGGCATACCGAGATGGAAGTTATTCGAAATAGTAAACAAAATAAGATAGCGATTAACGAAACTGAGACAGATGGTTATACGATGGTTTCTGCGTCTGCTAATTATTATATTGACCTAGATAATGTTGATATGACGATCTACATAAAAGGCGATAACTTAACAAATCAGGAAGCTCGAGTTCATTCATCTTACTTAAAAAATGAAGCTCCATTGTCCAGTCGTTCATTAAGTGTTGGCGTACGCGCGCGCTTTTAAGCATGTTGGCTATAACAGCGGATACGAAAGGGTGTCCGCTGTTTAAATGCGGGCTTGACGCTTATATACGACGACGACAACCATAATCGCGACACCAATAGTTAAACTATAGCTATGCTCGCCACCTATCAAAAAACCTAATGAATAAGCCGGTGTACATATCCCTAACACCCAAAGAAAAGTCGGCTTCGACTTTCCTAATAACAAATATAACGGAAAGACTAGACTGTAAAAAAACAAAAAGCTTTTATACAGGATTTCTTCCAGCGGTAAATCCCCCCAAGGAATGGTGGTATCTTTTACGAGGCTCAGTAAGCCTACAGTAACCACGGAAAATGCAGCTATTACACTGGCCAGTAAGGACGGTTTTACATAGTTCTGGGTACTTAACTCGCTAGTATGTGCTGCAATAGTAAATGCGATTTGAAGCGCTAAGAAACCAATCACAGGGTAAATAATAGCGGCTGGTACTTCTTGGTTAAAGAAAATATCACCCAAGTTGCCTGCATAGTAAAATACAAATCCGAGTAAACTCAAAAACAATACGCCAAAACCCAATGCAAAGCTTATCCTAGGGTTACTGCTATCGCGATATGCACGGTGGAAAGTAATATCTAAATAGGGCGAA
>JBLHOI010000145.1:0-5736 GCA_047621375.1 Glaciecola sp. | reverse complement strand
TTGAAATACATAGCTTGTAAAATAGTTAACCGGTAATTTACCGGCAATAAATAGGAAGCTAATAAGCGAGCCGAAGGTTATAAATAACCAACCAGCCAGGACTATTTTCGCTGGCGAAAATGCGTGACTTATATTTCTTATCGTGAACATGATGTTTACAAGTAGCGCAATAAAACAAACAATTATGATAAAGAGGGTTTGTTCAAATTCGTTAAACCAGCCAAATAACACGACAATAAAAGTCAGTGTAAGTATTAAAAACAGTAGTTTTAAGCCCAAATAGCTTGCACTAAAGTGTGTCGGTTTAGGCAAAAATGTTAGCGTAAATAAACTCGCTACCGCACAAACCAATGGTAGCAGCATGTCTGCGCCTTTGAAGAAACTCAAGGCGTACCATTGTTTTGGTAAGAGCTGAACGTGCCCGCTCCATATCATTTGCCACAAAAATAATAGGCAAACAATAGTAAACAACACAATTGCACTGAGCTCTCTTGTATCGATCAGGAGACCTATGCAATAAAGAGCAATTACCAGCAAGACGCCATAGAAAACACCCAAAATTAAATAATCTAAGAGAATTTCATACTGAAGCTGTTGTTCACTCATCAATCGCACCGGAGCAATTATAGGATTGCGTTTGGATTTGACGAATAAGTAAAGTTGATATGTCCGCTCAATATCGAGCATAACGTTAAATGTAGGGGTGCGATAGAATTGACTGTCTCGCTCGCGACCGCCACTGTTTTGTTCTAGTAATCTGCCATTTGATACAAGGTAGAAATCTACCTGATCAAGTTGAGAGAAATTTACATTAATGATCCAGTTGCGGTTGTCGGATAAGTTCGTTACTTCGCCATACAACCACACTCCCTCGGGATTAAAGCCGTAATTTGGGATGTTGTAACGTTCAGAAGAGAGATTAGTGCGACTTAATTTGAACTCATCAAAGCTCAATGCGCGGTTTTGTTGAGGGTATACAGTAATAACAGACGACATATTCACATCGGATGAATCGTTAGTTAATTTGATAGTCCCAGTTGCTTGTGCATAAAACGCTAAAATGAATAGGGTAAACGCCAATAAAGCGGGTGTTTTTGTCAGTTTACACACAAGAATTGTTATGCTTAATACAAAAATAATATAACATGATGATAATATAGATTCTGCGGCATCATATGTACAGTTTGTTAGCTGAACAACGGCAAAATAATGGAGCAGTTTTTTGAATTCATCCAATGAAAATAAATAAAAGTCGATTATGAGCAATGAAATAACCATTAATACTGACGGTATTGAACAACTACCATTAAGTCGGTTTGCTGAAGACGCATACCTCAACTATTCCATGTATGTCATCATGGACAGAGCATTACCGCATGTCGGTGACGGGCTTAAGCCTGTGCAGAGGCGAATTATCTATGCTATGTCGGAGCTTGGCCTGAGTAATAACGCTAAATACAAAAAGTCAGCAAGAACGGTTGGTGATGTATTAGGTAAGTTTCACCCACATGGTGATTCGGCGTGTTATGAAGCGATGGTGTTAATGGCCCAGCCGTTTTCATATCGATACCCATTAGTTGATGGCCAAGGTAACTGGGGCGCCCCAGATGATCCTAAATCTTTTGCTGCCATGCGTTATACGGAATCTCGACTCAGTAAATTTAGTGAAATACTCTTGACTGAATTGGGGCAAGGCACCGTTGACTGGCAGCCAAACTTTGACGGTACTCTAGACGAACCCAAGGTATTACCAGCGCGGCTTCCACATATATTGCTAAATGGTATTACAGGTATTGCTGTTGGTATGGCAACCGATGTCCCCCCTCATAACGTGCGTGAAGTAGCTAATGCTTGTGCAGCACTACTCGATAATAGTCATGCCCAACTGAGCGAATTGTTAGAGCACGTAAAAGGTCCCGATTACCCAACGGACGCTGAAATTATTACTCCGCGCAGTGATATACAAAAAATTTATGAAACAGGCCGTGGTTCAATTAAAATGCGAGCCGTTTACCATGAAGAAAGCGGCGATATTATAGTTACAGCGCTTCCTCATCAGGTTTCTGGTGGTAAAGTTTTAGAGCAAATCGCGGCTCAGATGCAAGCCAAAAAATTGCCAATGGTTAGTGATTTACGTGACGAATCAGATCATGAAAATCCAACGCGTTTGTTAATTACACCACGTTCTAATCGGGTTGATATCCATCAACTGATGCAGCACTTATTTGCAACAACCGATTTAGAAAAGAGTTACCGTGTAAACATAAACATGATAGGTCTTGATGGGCGCCCGCAAGTTAAAGACCTGCGCTCTATTTTAACCGAATGGCTAGTATTCAGGAAAGATACTGTAACGCGCCGTTTGCAATATCGATTAGACAAAATACTTGCGCGTTTACACATTCTTGAAGGTTTGCTCATTGCATTTTTGAATATTGATGAAGTTATTCACATTATTCGCACAGAAGACAAACCCAAACCTTTCTTGATGCAGAGGTTTACATTAACGGATACCCAAGCTGAAGCTATTCTTGAATTAAAACTACGCCACTTAGCTAAGCTTGAAGAATCCAGGATAACGGGTGAGCAAGAAGAGTTAGCTAAAGAGCGAGACGGTTTACAGTTATTATTGGGTTCTGAGCGTCGCTTAAAAACGCTTATCAAGAAAGAACTTTTAGCAGATGCACAAACCTATGGTGATGACCGTCGCAGTCCTATCGTTGAGCGCGCAGAATCAAAAGCTATTTCTGAGAAAGAGCTTGTTCCGTCGGAAGCAGTCACTGTTGTCGTCTCCGATAAAGGGTGGGCGCGTTGTGCAAAAGGGCATGATATTGATGTCGAAGGTCTGAGTTATAAATCGAGTGATAAATTCCTTTGCAGTGCGAAAGGCCGCAGTACACAACTTGTCGCTTTTATTGACTCATCAGGTCGAACATTTTCTTGTGACGCACACGCACTGCCTTCTGCTAGAAGTCAGGGTGAACCTTTAACCGGGCGCTTTAGCATTGTGGGGGGCGAAAATATAGAGCATGTCGTTATGGCCGCTGATGATCAACAGTATCTCTTCGGTTCCGATGCCGGTTATGGCTTTGTTGGTAAATTTTCTGACATGCTAAGTAAGGCTAAAGCAGGTAAAGCTTTCGTTTCATTGCCAAGTGCAGCAAAAGTTATTCGCCCACAAGCAGTTACTAATGTGCAAACCGACTGGTGCTTATGTATTTCCAATGAAGGTAGAATGTTACTATTTCCACTCAGAGACTTACCTGTGTTAAGCAAAGGTAAAGGCAATAAATTAATAAATATTCCATCTGCCAAAGTCAAAACTAGGGAAGAGTATTTAACGGTGTTAACTGTTGTGCCCGACGGCGCGGATATTAAAGTGTTTGCAGGTAAGCGAGGAATGACCTTAACTGCGACTGATCTAACTCATTACCAAGGTGAACGTGGTCGCAGAGGAAACAAATTACCTAGGGGACTGCAACGGGTAGACTCGGTTGAAATAGAATATTCCAAGGCAGCCGGTTCAGCAAAAGATCCAGAGCAAAAAGTTGAAGAACCAAATAATGACGCATCTACTAACGATTAGTAGGTGCGTACCTCAATTGTAGCAGTGGCTGTATTCTTGAAGCTTAAGGTATTCAGTGTTGCTAAGTTGTTTTGCTCACTTTCTCGTATAGCCACTTCAATAAGTCACGCCAACTTACCACTCCAATGGGCTTCTTTTTGCTATCCACAATGGGTAAACAAGAAATTTTATTTTCATAAAACAGTTTGATTGCATCACGCAATGGCGTATTTTCAGCGATGTAAATAACACCTCTACTAACATTCATACTTTAGCTAGATTGAAGTAAATAGACAATGCAGTGTTTGTGGGTTGTTTAACACTTAATGCGGGGATGTTGTTACAGCTAGTAATAATGAAGGTAAATCAAAAAGACGTGATATATTGATTGGATAGGTTGCTGGTTTAGTGACAGTATTCAGCCCCTTATCTCAAAATCTCATTTTAGGCATTTATGCAACTCATTGATATTAATAAAAAACGTTATCGCCGACACTTAAATTATATAATAGTAGCCTGCGTTACTTCCTTAATTCTTGGCTGTTTAGCCATTTCTCAACTACTGATTGCGCTGTTTCCTGATGAAAGTGGAAGTCATTTTCATTGGAATGTGACCGGCGTGGTCGTCACTAGTTTACTCATTGGATTGATACTGAATAAATATCGGACTCACGATTTTATGACCGAAGTTACTTATATTTGGGATCTTAAACAAGTACTTAATAGAATCAACCGTAAAATGCGAAAGCTCAAAGCTGCAGCCGAAGATGGCAATGCTAAAGCACTACTTGCTATTCACTATAGCTACGCTGGTTCGCGTCTACTATGGCAATTGGATGATAATTTAATCATTATGGATCAACTGGCTATTGATCAAGCTAAAATTGATAGTCTGTTAGCAAAGTATAATGTAAGCCTCAATACTGAGGATTACGATGAAGCCATTTTAAAAGAATTTTAGTGCTTACGCGGATGTTAATTCTGATATTTTTCTTTTACATCGTCGATAAAACGTTGCCAAATCTCGTTCGGTTGCCAAGTGGCATCTAGATCCTTCTTAGCTGTGGCTTCAGGCTCATTCAGCTGAGTCACTCGATAAAGATAGGTAAATACAGCACCTCGCCAATTAAGCTTGCAGTGGGTAAGTGTGATCCCTCCATCTTTTTCGAATTGTTGCATTGTAATTACGTATTGATCAAAATTTTCTAAGGTAGGATTGTCCCATTCGACTGCAATATTTTGATATTGCAATTCCAAAGTACGCATCAGTCTTGATTCTTCACTTCTGTCCCCTGGGATCAGATCAATAACATTAAAGACGCCGTTTGCTTTAAGCGCTTCAAACTGCGCTTGGTTTGGTAAGCCAGCACTTATCATTGCAGGTGTGTTAATTTGAAAGTTTTTTAAGTTTTCCAAAGCGGGGTCAGATCCTATAGTTTGAGCACTAGTACAAAAGCTCACTGACGTAAAATAAATCGTGATTAAAGGTATTATGAATATCAATTTCATTATCTATTAGCCTCTTCTTCTTTAATCCGGCCTAACTCTTCATCGTTAGCACCGTAATCAGTAAGTTTGTTATTTATAAAATTGGCGTTACTATTTTCGACTACAACATTAGGAATTAGTTTACCAAACCCTTGCAGCTTTGTTTTCGGATTGAGCATGATTAAGCGTGTTAACAATAAATTGTTGGGGTACATTATAATGTCATCATCATCAGTGATGAGCTTTATATTAAAAAGGTTTACTTCACTTATTGTGCCTTCAACAAAGTTATCTCCTTCCAATATTCTAATAAAATTGCCGCGGCTATATGACGGCTGAAATAAGAGGATGAAGTAAGCAGTAATATTACTGAGTAAAGACCAGTTTGCGAACAGGGCGACACCAGTAATGGTGATGAGCGAAGTCGAAATGAGCAATAAACCAGAGAAGTCTATACCCCATACGATAAGCAAAGCGGCAACTGTCATGGTGCCAATAATAATACGCGTAATGTTAAAGGCTTTTAGCGCACTGTCTTCAGTAAGCTTACTTATTTTCACGCCTTTTCTTATTTTTGGTAATGTCCATTTTACAATGATCATATGCAAAAGGATGACCCCTCCAGACCACACTAGCGTTATGTTATATTTATCAAACCATGTAATAAAATTTGAAATAATAGG
>JBLHOI010000144.1:0-5772 GCA_047621375.1 Glaciecola sp. | reverse complement strand
ATGGGGCGTATACACAATCCACATAGCCGTTATGGAAGCACTTTTTTAAATGGTTTAACGGTCACGGATTTGAATACACCGGCTGTCACATAAGGGTCTGACTCTGCCCACGTCTTCGCATCTAACAACGACTCAAACTGCGCGATTATCAATGAACCGGTGAAGCCAGCTTCTGCAGGATCCTCACTGTCAATTGCAGGAGTTGGTCCGGCAACTAAAATTCGGCCCACATCAACCAGTGCACTAATTCGTTCTAAGTGAGCTGGTCTTGCTGCTATTCGAAGCGCTAAGCTGTTTTCAACATCTTCAGCATAAATAATATACCACATGATTTTTCCTTTTATCTACAGACCAAAGAGTCTGTTAAAGCAGCGTTGCAGCTTTCATCGTTGTCACAAAACTAGTTAACTCGGCTAGCATTTTGTCGGTATCTGCCAAGTTAGCCTCGATCAGATTGACTGTTGCGGAGCCTGAAATAGCGCCTGCTGCTCCCGATTGAATAGCATTTGCTACCTGTTCAGGTGTGCTGATACCAAAACCAAGTAACGGCGGAGCAACTTTATATTGTGCTAGCTTACTAATCAGTTCTGCGGCTGGAATTTCTACCGCAGTTTCAGTACCAGTAACGCCGGATCTACCTAGTAAGTAAGTATAGCCTTCTGACTTTTCACCAATGGCTTTTAATGTTTCATTGCTAGCATTTGGTGGTGCAATTAATATTTGATGAATGTTATGTTGCTTAGCGATAACAATGAATCGGTCAGCTTCTCTTAGCGGTACATCCGCGATAAGGATTGAATCAACACCAGCCGCTGCTGCTCTTTCATAAAAATTATCGATACCGTTAGCTAACACTAAATTACTATATAATAATAATCCGATAGGTACCGTTGGGTGGTTTTTACGCACCTCGGCTAATATATCGAAGCAAATATGCGGTCGTATGCCACTGCGTAACGCTCGAATACTTGCTCTTTGGATTGTTGGACCATCCGCAATAGGATCGGAGTAAGGAATGCCTAATTCGAGGGCATCAGCACCACTTTTGACCAATTGGTCAATAATAGCCAGTGATGTCTCTTTATTCGGGTCGCCAATCATGACGAACGGAACAAAAGCACCTTGATTTTTCGTTTTTAGGCTGGCAAACATATCAGCATAACGAGTCGTACTCATAGCTTGTCTCCTAAAATCTTGACGACGTGTTCTAGATCTTTGTCACCGCGTCCTGATAAATTCAATACGATGATCATTTCCTCCGTCGCTTCATCCGCCATGTTTAGCGCATAAGCTAGGGCATGGGCTGGCTCTAATGCTGGAATAATACCTTCTTTTTTGGCTAATAGTTGAAATGCGTTTAATGCTTCTTCATCCGTAATAGCATAGTATTCCGCTCGACCAGTATCAGCTAAAAATGCGTGTTGTGGGCCAACAGCCGGATAATCTAGGCCAGCAGATACTGAATAAGACTCTTCAATTTGACCATCTTTGTCTTGCATAATATAGGTGTATGCACCGTGCAAAATACCTTTTGTACCTGTCACGATAGTTGCACCATGCTCTTTGGTATGGATACCTTTACCTGCGGGCTCAACACCAATAAGGCGTACTGATGGTTCATCGATAAAGTCGGCGAACATACCAATCGCGTTAGATCCGCCGCCAACACAAGCGACAACCGCATCAGGCAAGCGACCTTCTTTCTCCATAATTTGGGCGCGGGTCTCTTCACCAATCATGCGATGATATTCACGCACGATCGTTGGGAATGGGTGTGGACCTGCTGCAGTACCGAGCAAATAATGTGCTTTGTCGTAGTTTGCAGACCAGTCACGCATTGCTTCATTAACCGCGTCTTTTAGCGTACCTGAACCAGAATCAACGGGGATAACTTCAGCACCCATTAAGCGCATTCTAAATACATTAGGAGATTGTCTTTCTATATCTTTGGCACCCATGTAAATACGAGCTTTCAACCCAAGTAATGCGCATGCTAAGGCAGTTGCAACACCGTGTTGACCTGCGCCAGTTTCAGCAATGACTTCTGTTTTCCCCATACGCTTAGTTAACAGTGCTTGACCCAATACTTGGTTCGTTTTGTGCGCGCCACCATGTAACAAGTCCTCGCGCTTTAAATAAAGCTTAACCAATGGGTTGGACACTATATTGCGGGTCAGCGTCATCGCGGTAGGACGACCCGCATAATCTTTTAATAAACCCATAAATTCTTTTTGGAAGCTTGGGTCGTCTTTCGCATCTAAAAACGCCTGCTCTAATTGGTCGAGGGCAGGGATAAGTAGTTCTGGCACATACATACCACCGAAATCACCAAATTTACTTTCTAACTTGTTCATTTTAAGGCTCGCTTCTTTTAATTTTATCTAAACAGTTTATTTAATACTCTCTTAATGAGGCGAATAGACTGTTTAGTTTGGATTCTGATTTTTCTGCAGGTGAATCTTCAACACCTGAGTTTACGTCTAATATAGCAACTTGAGTTTGTCTAGCTGCCTGAATATTACCTGGCGTTAATCCGCCCGCTAATATCAATTTGTGTTTTTGAGGCACATCCTCTAACAATTGCCAGTTAAAGGTTGCTCCAGTGCCACCGACTTGTTCTCCAACCTTGCAGTCGAGCAATACTTTGTCAGCAACGTCTAGTTTTGGGTTAAGTGTATCGGTAACAAATTTACTCAAATCTGCTTGATTTTGTAACACTGATTCAACGGCCCAAATCTCGCAAGACTCAGGTAACAAAGAGCGCAACGTCTGCATATACTCTATGGACTCATTACCATGCAGTTGGACTGCTGCCAAGCTTAACTTGCGCGCATAATCAGCGACCATTTCGATTGGATTATCTAAGAACACACCAACCCGCTTTTTGCTAGTTGCCAAACCAGCTATTTCCATCGCATTTTCAATTGACACATAGCGAGGTGATTTAGTCGTAAATATTAAGCCCATATAACTGGCTGGCGTAGCCATGACTTTGTGTGCATTTTGGACTGAGTTGATGCCACATATTTTAATTTCACCAAATATCAGCTTTTCAACCGCATTAATTAAATTAGCTTCAGCCATTAGTGCACTGCCAACTAGGAAACCATCAACCAGTGGACTTAAACGTTGCACCTCCGAATGCTTGTAAATTCCTGACTCAGACAAGATCACGCCATCAAATCCGTTTTTCGTAATCAACGGAACCAACCGTTCCGTGGTCGCAAGGTCGGTACTTAGGTCACGTAAATCACGATTATTAATACCAATAATATTAGCCTTAAGTGCTAACGCTCTTTGCACTTCCGCTTCATTACTCACTTCTGTTAATACGTGCATACCCAATGAGTGGGTAAGCGTGTTAAGCGTCGCAAATTCTTCATCACTTAACACAGATAACATTAATAAAACTGCGTCAGCATTATGATATCGGGCCAAGTAAATCTGGTATTCGTCAACAAAAAAATCTTTATTGATAACCGGTTGAGATACCCTTGACGTTATGTAGTCAAGGTATTCAAATTTGCCCTGAAAATACTTTTCGTCAGTTAACACAGAGAAGCAAGATGCATGCGGTGCATAAGCCTCGATAATTTCGTCTAAATCGAAGTTCTCTCTAATTAGGCCTTTGGAAGGAGATGCTTTTTTGCACTCCAGAATAAAGCTTGCGTTAGGCGCAGCCAATGCTGCAAAAAAATCCTTTCCGCAAGGTTTCAATGTGTCGATAAATTTACTTAAAGGGAAATCAATTTTACGTTGAGCGATTTCAACTTTTTTGTCATCAACAATTTGTTCTAATACGTTTTTAGCCACAATACTCTCTTACATATTCCAGTTGATAGGATTAAAATTTGCTACTGTTTGTCGTGCTAATTAATGCTTTTTGCTTGGCTTAATCTAGCTGCATGTTCGATGGTCTGCATCGGTTTGCCTGCATCTATTGACGCCATTGCCATGTCGCATGCCTCCGAATAACTCGCTGCCAAGTCATTTAACTTGAGCAGGGCAGCAGCATTCATAGCGACTGCGGCGGTGTGGGCTGGCATGCCATTGCCGTTAAAAACATCAGCGATGAGTGCTCTGTTTTTCTCTGGCTCACCACCTTCAATTGCTTGTAATGGATAACGACGTAAACCAAAATCCGCAGGTGACACTTGGTGCTTTGTAATAGCCCCATGATTGACCTCTACAATCTGACTGTCGCCATGCAATGCAAGCTCATCAAGTCCACTCCCATGCACTACGTAGGCTCTTGTGTGCCCGAGCGTTACCAATGTTTGTGCATACGTATCGAGTAAGTCGGGTGTATAAACACCAAGTAAACTATGCGTTGGTCTCGACGGATTAGCTAATGGCCCTAAAATGTTGAACAATGTTCTTGTTTTGAGACGTAAACGAACCGGCATTGCGAACCTCACACCAGAGTGATACGAAGGTGCGGCTAAAAAGCACAAATTTGCTTCATCAAGACAGTTGCGGGCAGTGTCAGGACTCATGTCTAAAGCCAAACCGAAGGCAGCAAATAGGTCAGACGATCCCGATTTACTAGAGACACTTCGATTACCATGTTTAGCAACCTTAACCCCGCAACTAGCGGCTACAACAGCGGCGGCACTCGACACATTAATCGTGTTGTGACCGTCACCGCCAGTGCCAACAATATCACTGAAATTATAATCTGGGCGCGGGAAGTCCTTTGCATTGCTAACCATTGCTGCCGCAGCTCCCGCTATTTCATCTGCTGTTTCAGTCTTTATTTTTAATGCAATGAGTAACGCAGATAATTCAATTTCACTCACATCACCACGCATAACGCGGTTAAAAACAGCTTGGGCTTCAACAAAACTCAATGACTGCAAGGCATAGAGTTTTTCTAGCGCGTTAAGCATGTCTTGAGACCCGAAGGCACTCTTGTTTGTTTTACTGTTCATAGAATTTTACCCATGTGTTTATTTGTCTGCCGATTAATAGTGTGACTAACTAACAAATGTTGTTTATTTAACTGTATTACGTTCGGGTACTTCGCCCGCTAAAAATGCAATACTTTGCATCAGTAGCACACTGCCATCACATGTGAGTATGGACTCAGGATGAAATTGAAAGCCCAGCATTCTATCATCAGGCTGTAAAACTGCCATAACCAATCCGTCTATGTTAGCAATAACTTGTAAACTTTCAGGTATTTGAGTCGCAACCAAAGAGTGATAGCGGGCTATCGATAAAGGATTACTCAAACCAGCAAAAATAGATTGCGTTTCTTCAGTCTCTTCATAGCTCATTTGAGAGGCTTTACCGTGCATAACCTGTGGTGCTCTGGCTACTACACCTCCGTATGCCTCAACAATTGCTTGGTGGCCCAAACAAATACCAAGTACGGGATACTTTCCGCGTACTTTTTGCAATACTTCGGGCATACAACCGGCGTCTGCGGGAGCTCCAGGTCCGGGTGATAACATCAATAAGGTCGGACCTATTTTATCATATTCCGTTAATTTATCTAATACAGTTTGAGCGTCCACTGTATTTCGATAAATACTCATTTCTATGCCCAAACTGCGTATTTCATCAACTAGGTTATAAGTGAATGAATCGATATTATCAATCAGGACTAAGTTAATTTTTTGTCTCATATCGACATTCCTTGTTGCTCATCATCGGCATCTTCAGTATGGACTGCGCTTTTTGTTATCTCTGGTTTTGCGGCATGAGCTGCAATGATAGCTGAAATAACGGCTTGTGCTTTTGCGCGTGTTTCATCCGCTTCAGCTTGAG
>JBLHOI010000143.1:0-5779 GCA_047621375.1 Glaciecola sp. | reverse complement strand
AAACCGTCGGAGTGTCTTTAGAGGTTTTTGACTAAAACCAAATTCAACACCATCTGTGTTTTCAACAACGCTATCACCATACGTAATCATAATGATGTCTGACTCATCCCAACGGTTTTTATGGGGTGTTGGATAATGACAATCATCAGGACTGTTAACATCGATGCTCTTTTGCAATTTGGGTACAAGCAACTCTATCTCAGATGGCGTTAGTATATCCTTATAGATTACTTCTAAGTGGTGTTTTACTTTTGCGGTAAATTGAAGGAAATGATCTGTCATATTATTGTGCTTCACTAAATTCTTGGAAGTCTTCCTCAACCGCCTTCTTAAGACACTCCAATACATCCGGTTTTGCACTAACCACACGGTTCCAACTCGATATAAATGGGGTTTCCATCGGATTCTCTAAAAAGCTTTGTCCCGCTTTCATGATGTTGTGAGCAAACATTTCAACGGCTTTTTCTTCGTTGTGAATATCTAATTTCAAGCCATTCATTACCGCATCGTTGTGATATGTTTCAATAAAATCCAACGCAATTCTAAAATACGTTGCTTTTATCGTTCTGAAAGTTTCAGTATTGAAGGTTGTGCCTTGCGTCGCCAATTTTCTGAATAATGCTTTAGTGATGTCTATCGACATTTTCGATAAGCCACCTTGTTCATTATTCAGTGACAGGTCTTGGTGCTTATGATCATATGTTTTTGCAATATCGGCTTGGCACAGTCTGTTATGTGAATAATTTCTATGCATTTCGGATAAAACACCAATTTCCAAGCCCCAGTCGCTTGGAATTCTAATATCATTAAGCACATCTCTTCTAAACGAAAATTCTCCTGCCAATGGGTACCGAAAGCTATCCATAAAATCTAAATAGTCATTTGGGCCTAAAGTTCTTTTTAACGCTTTCAACAGGGGAGTCACTAATAATCGTGAAACACGCCCATTTATTTTCCCGTTGGCAACTCGTGCGTAAAACCCTTTACAAAATTCATAATTGAATTGCGGATTTGCTACTGGATAAATGAGTCTTGCGAGTAAAGAGCGGTCATACGTTAAAATATCACAATCATGTAGTGCAACACTTTCAACTTTGCCCGATGCCAGAATATAACCCATGCAGTACCAAACATTTCGGCCCTTTCCTAACTCTTTTGGTGCCAAACCGAGTTCTTTTAATTCCGCATCGAGTGCCTTTAGTCTTGGACCGTCATTCCATAAGATCCGATGATGTTGAGGTAGCGCAGAGAAAAACTTGAGTGCATGCTTGTATTCATCTAGGTTAGCACGATCAAGACCGATGACTATTTCAGAAAGGTATGGCACTTTTTTGATGTGCTCTATGGTGGCTGGAAGTGCTGTTCCTTGTAACTCAGAAAATAATGAAGGAAGGATTAAGCCTAATGGGCGCTTCTTAGAGAACTCACTTAACTCGGCCTCTAGGTCTTCAATCGAACGATCTTCTAAGTTGTGTAACGTGGTTATTATACCATTTTGATAAAAATCAGCCACATGTAGCTCCTTAAATTGGTTTATTAGGTTGCTGGATTGGACTCAGAAATACTGATTCAGGAAGGAGCTGATCGAGTACTTCGGTCCAACCTTTTGGACCCAGTTTATTACTAGTATATAATTTTAGTGTTCTCTCTAATGTGGGAGGCTCATGCACGGGCGATGCAATTCGTATCGCAATATCTGAAACTTCTAACATCGAAACGTCATTCTTGCCGTCACCCAAAGCAATAGTGCTTATCGTTATGCCCTTATGTTGACGCTTATACTCGTTAAGCAACCAGGTTAGCGCAATACCTTTAGTGCAATTGCCACCTATATGTAAAAATCGTCCACCGCTGACGGGATGGACTCCTAAGCGACGTAACACTATAATGAAGTGTCGCAATTGCTCATCATTACCTTTCCACAACAAAGGTTCACCGAATTGGCGTTGTGCTGACAGTAGGGCATCTGCTTCTGTCAGTCCGGTTAACTCTACAATTCGATCAAGTGACATATTCGAGAATGATTCAAAGAGATCACGATACTCAGGCGTCATCCTTCTGATAAGTCCTAACCAATAGTTTCGTTTAGAACTAAAGGATTTGACCCAGAAGCCATCCTGCCAAAAAGCGCCTCTGGGCTTTTCGGGTAGAAAATTTTTATTAATAAAAATGGCGGCCCCATTTTCGACGATAAATGGACCACTCAGAGCCAGTCTTTTGCGCAGTTGCAACACTTCTGCAAACGTCTTACTTGTATTTGGAATGATCGGAATGCCGTGCCCTAAGAGTCTTTCCATACAAATCTTTGCATCTTCATGCTTATAGCTATAGTGGTCTAAGAGTGTGCCGTCCAGATCGGTGAAAATCAAAATCTGTTGGTTGTATTTACGTATTAGTTCACTTGGCATTGGATCTACTTTGGCTAATATTTCTGGTATTATCTAATTCGAATATAAAATCAGCTTGACTACCCAGCGTACGCAAGGTGTGTTGGGTTAACCTCTGATAATATTGAATAAATATAAGAATATCTTTATCACTCATTATATTTGATGCGTCACCAACACGCTGTCTCAACTTTTCTTCCTGTTGCAAACGCCATGCATAAACCGCATCAAAATTAGGCGCTTGTAAAAACACCCATGTATTCATATAGGCGTAAAGAGGGGTGTATGTGTGCTTAAGGGCTGAATTAACATATTGGCGCCAGGTACCATCGGAATCGTGTTTTTCTTCTAGTTCATTGACCGCTGTTTCCAATGCTTCCTCTTCTTGAGCTTGCGTTCCCCAGCACCATCCTTCAATGATAACGATATCGACGGGTGAAGCTATTTTTTGCCACGTACTAACAGGTGCGCGGTCATCAATTGATTTGTCAAAAATGGGAATGTTTATCGCTTTATTTAACGCTAACGACTGAATAACCTTAGACATCATTTGAGTATCATGTGTTCCAGGGACACCTCTCGTAGCCAATAAAGGATGCACTGTTCGGGCTAATTTTACACGTTCCGCTTTCGTATAATAAAAGTCGTCTAGTGAAAGAACGATTGATTTCTTTTCATAATATGTATTAAACAAATGATTCATTAAGCCACTTAACGTTGACTTACCGGACCCTTGGCAACCGTTGACGCCAATAAAGTACGGACTATTAGCACTGGCCCTTAACACATTTGATTTATTATGGTGCAATCGAATTGAGTCGCACAGTGGCGTGAACCACTTTAGTGCAACATCAAGGTAGGCATTGGGGAGCTTCTCTTCGATAATGTATTGTTCAATCAATGTTGTTAGTTTTTGCATTAAAGCCTTATATAGCAATGAGTAAAGTGCATCGCAGTGAAACTAAACAATAAAAATTACAGTTAAATACCAGCGTAATAGCCGCTTCACGACAGTATCCAAGAGATAAATGAGTGTTAATATAGTCAATTACTATTCAAAGATTATGCCAACTAAGGAGGACGGTATTTTACTAAAGATGCTTTCTAGCTTATTTGTCGTTATTTTTTGGTGGCAACAAAAACGGCTCGTTTAGGAGCAGGGTAACCCTCA
Organism: Glaciecola sp.; assembly: GCA_047621375.1. Taxonomy (GTDB): domain Bacteria; phylum Pseudomonadota; class Gammaproteobacteria; order Enterobacterales; family Alteromonadaceae; genus Glaciecola. The sequence goes on along the minus strand of JBLHOI010000143.1, from coordinate 2,221 downwards.
ATTGTACGAGTAGAGTCATTGGGGTCTAAAAAGTCGGCCAATGAATGATTTGTCATCCATTGGGTTGCTCTTTGTTCTTCGATGGATGTAATGTTTTCGTCGACTTTTTTAATATTTATAAAGCCGACTCTTGAAAGCCATTGCGCTAAAGCCTCACAACTTGGTAAAAACCAGACATTGCGCATCTGTGCATAACGTTCGCCAGGCATTAACACCGATGTCTCATCGCCGTCAATGACGATAGTTTCAAGAACCAATTGACCACCACTTGCTAATTGATTTTTCAACTGATACAAAAATTCAATAGGGTCACGACGGTGATATAAAACCCCCATAGAGAAAACGGTGTCAAATGCGTTCAACTCAGGCATGTCTTCGATACCTTGAGGTATATAATGAATGCTATGCTCAGGTAAGTACTTTTTGAAAATCTGAAACTGATAGAAAAATAGCTCTGTCGGGTCAATACCGATAACTAACTTAGCATCTTCACCTAACATTCTAAATAAGTGATATCCGCTACCACAACCTACATCGAGGACTTTCTTGTTTGCTAATGGTGCGATATGGGGTAAAACGCGGTCCCACTTCCAATCCGAACGCCACTCAGTATCAATGTCTATACCGAAGAGATGAAATGGGCCTTTTCGCCACGGCATAAATTGCTTTAACACTGATTCGATATGGGCCAGTTGGCCCGTGCCAAGACTGCCGTCCTGCTTAAACGAAACTTGCGTTTTTAAATTAATGTTATCGGGTATAACTACAGGGAGTTGTTGTAATTGTTTTTGCCATTTTTTAGTATCGCCATGATTTGCAGCCGTTTCCCAATGTTCGATTTGGGGAATGAGAGTCGCAATCCAGTTTTCCAAATTAGTACCAACCAAATCCGAATATAAAGCAGATTTCCAATTCATATTACGCTCCTTTGATGGCAAAAAATGAAACGAAGTTTAATTGTTGATACCAAATACTAACTGCATCAAAGCCAGTTTCGAATAACCTTTTTTCGTGTAGAGAATATTCGTCAAGGATCATCACATTTTCAAGTGCGGTGCGTTTTTGACTAATCTCTAAATTACTGTATCCGTTTTCCCGCTTAAAATCATGATGTAAGTCGATTATAGCTGAATTCATCACCTCATTATCGAGTTTGATCTTCTCCGATAAAATGAGAATGCCGCTGGGAAGAAGAGCGTCAAATAACTTGGCCATTAAATCATTTCGGAGTTTAGGTTCAATAAATTGCAGCGTAAAGTTCATCACAATGACCGACGCATTTTTTATGTCGAAGTCTATTATATCGGCTTCTCTAATATCAATGGGGGTACCATAGGTATATGAATCAACATGACGTTGGCAACGTTCAACCATTTCAGGACTATTATCAATACCGATAATTTGTATATCTTGTTGTCGATTATGCTTTGCAATTGACAAGCTTGCAGCTCCGAGCGAGCAGCCTAAATCGTAGACATTGGATTTAGCAACAGTAAATTTAGCAGCTAGTCTGCCAACCCCGTCTATTATGTTTGCGTAGCCGGGTATTGACCTTTCAATCATATCTGGAAAAACATCAACTACCTGTCGATTAAAGCGAAAGTCATCTACTTTATTTTGCTGTTTCTGATAAATAGAATCGGATGTTATTTTTTTTTCGTATTCTGGCATTTATGTGTAACACTTTTATGTAAAATAACTGCTGAAATTAACCGCACTAAATAGGCCAGATGTGATACCTTAGTCTACAGTGTTTGATGTTTAGAGCCGAAGTATATAAAAGCGTGCTATTAATTAATAGCCTTAATTGAGTGAATGAATAAGTTGAGTCTGCAGATGTATAAGTTTTTGATTGCTGATGACCATCCTCTGTTTCGGGATGCATTAAAAGGCGCTTTATCAAGTTGTTTCACAGATGTGACCTTCTTAGAGTCCGACACTCTCGATACGACTATCGATGTTCTACGTAAAAATCGACAAGTATCCATTATTATTTTAGATCTGAATATGCCTGGATGCGATAATTTCTATGGCTTGCTCCGCGTAAAAGAAGTATTTCCACATATTCCTATTGTGGTGCTCTCTGCCAGCGACTCTGCACAAACGGTATCGCAGGTGATGGCGTTTGGTGCGTACGGTTTTATCCCAAAAACAACGGCAACACCGATGATAAAAGAGGCTTTACTAGCTATTTTACGGGGTGAAAAATGGTTGCCAGATG
>JBLHOI010000142.1:0-5804 GCA_047621375.1 Glaciecola sp. | reverse complement strand
TCGTTATTAAAGGCACTGACCATCGCCAAGAAAACAGGCGCGAAAATTATTGCATTGAGCTCTGTCTATGATAAGTCCTATGACATGACGGCTGTGCTTACTAGTGACGAACGTTTCGATATGAAACAGGCAATGGTTGAGCATGAGAACGTAAAGCTAAGTACTCTAATTACAGAACTAAATTGCGAAAGTCATGTTGATGTTGTCATTACTTGGTACAAAAAATTACATGAGTCAGTAATCGACACATGCAAAGAATATAAATGTGACTTAATTATAAAGTCGACTAAAAAGCATGGATTGTTAGCATCTACTCTGTTCACTCCAAGTGACTGGCACATTTTGCGTAATTCTTCTGTAGATGTCCTCTTAGTCAAGCATCATGAATGGCCACAAGGTGGCACTGTATTCAGCTCAATCGGAGTTTCAGCTAAAGATGATGAGCATAGCTATTTAAGTGATAAAGTGGCTGAGACTGCTTATGGTTTATCAAAAATGCTCAACGCTAAGCTTCACTTGGCAAATTCATTTACTGGAGCACCCATACATATCGCCGTAGAGGTCCCCAATTTTTCCCCCGAAGTTTATAATAAATCAGTACAACAACGACATACTAAGACATTACAGGCTCTTGGTAATAAGTACGAACTAGACAGTGTCAATATCCACGTGTTGGAGGGACTACCTGAAGATATTATTCCCGCGTTGTGTAAAAAATATAGCGCCGATTTATTAGTGATCGGTTCGGTTGGCCGCAAAGGCCTAACGGCGGCGTTACTTGGCAATACTGCTGAGCTAATTATTGATGAAGTTGAATGCGATACTCTCGTAGTAAAGCCAGTAAAAGACGCAGAGTAGATTAGTATTCAGCGCTATTGAAATAAACTGTATCGATACACAGTACCGACATTGATTTAACAAGGATTTATATGAAAATTGGACTTGCGCTTGGCGCTGGTGCCGCTAGAGGTTGGGCACATATTGGGATTATCAGGGCATTGCAAAAAGAAGGTGTTCAGATAGACATTATTGCTGGCTGTTCAATTGGTGCTTATGTAGGAGCCGCATTTGCCAGCGGTAAATTAGATGAATTAGAGGCTTGGGCAAATACACTGACCGAGTGGCAAGTATTTAAACTTCTTGGTGTTGGATTTAGACGCGGCGGATTAGCGAGTGGCCAAAGAGTATTTGATAAATTAAAGAATGATTTTTGTGCCCCTACTTTCGAGGCGATGAACATACCATTTGCATGTGTTGCAACTGATCTCTATTCCGGTAGAGAAGTGGTATTTAATAAAGGTGATATTGGTGACTCTATTCAGGCATCGTGTGCTATTCCCGCCCTATTTAGCCCCGTTGATTATAATGGTAGATGGCTCGTTGACGGCGCAGTTGCCAATCCTGTACCGGTAAATCAATGCAGAAATATGGGGGCTGATTTTGTTATTGCAGTAAACCTTAGTGCTGATTTTCGTCCAAGACTGATTGAAAAATGTGAACTTGAGCATGAGGAAAATCAAAGGAAAACAGATAAGATGCTTGATAAAGCGAACGATAGCTTTATTAAAAAATGGCTTTCACCCGACCCAAATCTAAATAAGAGACCAACACCAGGAATTGTGGGTGTCATGAGTAGTTCTCTCGAAATCCTGCAAGCTAGAGTCACTCGCTCGCGACTTGCTGGAGAGCCACCTGATATTCTCATCGAACCGCAACTGCACGATGTAGGCATGCTAGAATTTTATCGTGCTAGTGAGGTTGCAGAAAAAGGCAATCAGGCGGTTGAGCGTCTAGCTAAACAGATTGCCTTTCAATTATCTTTGGTAAAGACAGCTTAGCTACTTGATGGCTATAGCCGTTATGCGTAACGGCTTAGTTTGCAGCTTCAGCCCTTTCCTGCGCTCGAACCACTCATCATTAAGCATCAGAGTCCCGGCTGATATAATTTCACCCGTTTTTGTGGCCTCGCCAAGGTCTTTATCGCTAAATTGAAACAGTAAACCGTTTACTGTTGGCATCATAAACGACAAAAAGCTCCCCATCTCATTAAAAAAGGCTTCGTACTGTTCGTACAAAAATTGCATCTCCTCAAAGGTATATTCTGTATTTAAATACTCAGGTTTGGTTTCAAGTTGCACTGATATATCACACTGATTGGACGGTTCTACAAAATCAATAACAACATAGGCATCAGCTAAATTCAATGCTTTCTCAGAGCGAATGGTAAAACGATTTTCTGTCGTCACTATTAACGGGATCTGAACTTTTTGAGTGCTGATACGTGCTTTATTAATAGTACAAAGTTTATCGGTTCCAACACGCATAAAACCAAAGGCAAATTGTAGGGCCTGAGTATCGTCATTATCTAACTTTTTAACGTGACTATAAAAAGTCTTGTATCTGACTTCTACTTCATCAGCAATTGCTGGCTGTACTAATAGCATTGCTAATACAGCAGCGACAACAGTTTTGTGCATTACATATGTTCCCTATTTACTCGAATCATTTGTTTCAATTCAACAACGTAATCATCACCACGCTGGGAATATTTAGTTAAACCTTCGGATAGCGCCACAGCCGAAATTGGCTCCATCTTACTACGAAGCTGTTTGCGTATATTACGCATCTCACGATAGGCATCATGTCTGTTTAGGTTCCGCATGTAGGTATACATCGCTCTGGATAAATTATTAAATTTAGCAACTTCATGCTCTGCATCCTCATCACGACGTTTAGGCACGAAGCCACAGCCTTTCTTAAAGCACCAGAGACCAAAAAAATTATATCCATTAAGGGCAAATCGTGACGTTCCCCAAGCAGATTCATTTGCTGTTTGAACTAAAACTAGTGCGACAGGAATAATATCAACCCGAGTTAATAACTGGTCGAAAGTGACACTTAAGTCGTCGCTCATATCAGCTCTATATTCTTGAGCTAACCAAACAAGCTCTTTCATCTGTTTTGCAGTGATCATTTCGCCAGATATATGCTTCGCTCTCAAACCTTGAATAAATTCTCTTTGCATTAAAATATGATTATTTTGAGTTTCTATTGCGGGCTTCAGATAACTAAAAAAAGCTTTCTTTTTTTCCGTTGTATTGTCGAATTGTTTAAAATCAGGAATAGGTTTTTTAGCCGATTCGCTTTGCGGAACTGTTTGAATCACCGATTTTTTAGGTTGCATTGAATATATGCCTAATAGAACGCTAACAAGCACGATGGTTGCAATCGAAATAATTTTGAATTTATGCATCAAAATGAGATTCCTCTGAGTTAGTAATCGGATCAATTTGCTGGGTTTCATCTTTAACACCAAACAAGTCATTATACAAAATACCCGTAACGTTGTAATACAGAGGCAGTACCCAAATAAATGCCAATCCAAACGTTAGCATGCCGAGTAGGAATAAAACTAAGAAAATAGCGAATAAAATAGACAGCTGTATCAGATATTGGTTAGACATTTGAATGGATAGCTTTATCGCCATAAACGGGCGTAGTTGCTTGTCAGCTATTAAAAATTTAGTGAAAACAGTCGCGATAAAAATATAGATTGCCGGCAAAATAAATAAAGTCATGCCTACCTGAATTAACAATGAAACAATCAATTCTGCTGTTGCTAACCATAGTATGAGGGGAACATACATAAATAAACTCATAACATTGGTGGCCTGCTTTCGTTCTGTTTTAACCGCCAACATACAAATACCAGCCATTAATGGCGATAGACAGACTGTCAGTAACATATTAAAAAAATAGGTTTCAGTTTGCAAAGCTTCAAGTTGGCCAACAGTTTCAATATTATAAATATTCAAAAATGCGACGAGTGATGCTAATCCGATAAATAATAAAATGAACATACAACGAAGAATAACGGAGAAGTTTTGCTTCGTCGCCGCATTCCCGCGTTCAAACAGGCTTTTAAGATCTAACTTGTAATTTTGTGATGACACTTTATTCATTGAATACTGAGTTTCCATGTTAATTTTCTGCTAGTAGCCTGCTTACGTATTAGACTACTGTTAGTAATATATAGTTTAGTTGTATGTGTATGGATCTTGCAACGGTATTCTTGCATCCGTTAATGCCGAGAAAAACGTTTTTTCTTGAAATAGTCAAGTTAGCCATTAAGCACTAAAAATAGCGCCATAACGATAAGAACAACACCCATTATGCGGTCAAATATATAAGCGTTTAACTCATAAAAGGCTCGTACCCGCTTATGAGTAATAATAATTGACAGAAATATAAACCAAGCGGCTGTAGCGATAGCCATATACAGCCCATAAATTATTTTGTGACTTAATAATGTATCTGACGAAATGGCCACTGTAAAAACAGACAAAAAGAATAAAGTTGCCTTTGGATTCACCCCGTTAGTAATAAACCCTAACATAAATGATTTAAATAAACTTTTAGGGACACCCTTTACAGCAGCAACGTGTGTTTGCTGGTTCGGTTGACTTCTAATTGCACTGATGCCTATCCAAGCTAAGTAGCCAGCAGCCACATATAACAATATGTTTAGTAACCAAGGTGTGGTTTTTATAATAAGACCGATACCTATCAACGAGTAAGTAACGTGTAAAAGTATACCTGAGCCGATACCTACACTTGTTGAAATTGCGGATGCGCGGCCTTGTTGAATACTTTGTTTCAATACAACAGCGAAATCTGGACCTGGGCTAGCAACAGCGAAAAAATGAATTACAGCTATTGAAAAAAATTCAACCCAGTTAAAAGTAGTTACCCCCATTATTGATTTGCCTCAATAGGAAGTGTTTGACTTGCTCCCCACTCTGACCAACTAGCATCATAAACGTTGACGCGGCGCGCACCGATTGAAAAGGCAGCCTGCGCAACGATACAGGCTGTAATTCCGCTACCACAGCTAGTAACAATTTCTTCATTAAGGTTTATATTATTATAGTCAAATATAGACTGTAATTCATTAAAGGATTTAAAAATACCATCGTTTTGTAAGCTGGCATAATGAATATTTACAGACCTTGGTATGCGACCTGATCTCATGTTGGCTCTGGGCTCAGGCTCAGTTCCTGTATATCTGGCGTTACTTCTAGCATCAATGATCTGGAATGAAACCGCGGTGGCTGCGCTTGAATCAAGCATTGCTAGTCTCGTGCTAATGTACTGAGAATCGACAAACGACATTGTGGACAGCGGCTTAATCTGAATATCCGATGTAAACTGAGGCGTTGCGACCTTCGTCACTGTTGGATATTTACCTCTAATCCATGTCGGCAAACCACCATCAAGAGTCTTAACATTGGTAAAGCCCATAGAAATAAGCATAAACCAAGCCCTCGACGCACAGAAATTGCCGAAGTCATCGTACACTATGATTTCATCATCTAAGCTCAGCCCGAGGTTTTGAGCGCCGCACTGAAACACCTCTACTGAAGGCATCATATTGCTAAATGCCTGCTTTTTATCGACAAACTCGTGTTCGAAATCAAACAATAGCGAGTTAGGTATGTAAAGTGACGAAAGACCCATTGTAAGATCTGGCTTTGATGCAGGGGCATTTGCCATTGTTGTAAAAAGTATTTTGACTGAATTGATGGCGATTAACTCGATCTTTTGAGCAAGCTCGTTACAGCTAATTGTTGTAGATATCATGAGCAATACAAGCCAGAGACGTCAGTCGAAATTAAGTAACACAATTAGACCATGATTTGGCCCTACATAGAAGTTCGTAAAAGAAATTAGCGCCTATTACAACAATGCAACCGATTAATGAAGTCATATGATTAAAATATTGCGGGTTTTACTTATCAGTTTGC
>JBLHOI010000141.1:0-5819 GCA_047621375.1 Glaciecola sp. | reverse complement strand
ACGAGCACCTCGCCTTCTGCTAATGTTTGATTAGAAAGATCATTAGCTACAATTCTGCAATCTACATAATTGCTTTTGCTGACTTGAAATTCGCTCACACTGTTTGTCCTTGTTCAATTGCAGCTATATATCCCTGCAGTTTGGCCATCGCAGTTTGCCCATTATCGCGCATGCGTTTAAGTATCATTAGTTTTTCATTGTCGTCTTCTTTCACTGAGCGGACGAGTTTGCTGAATCCATCTAGGCGATTATTCAATAACCACTTGCGAAGTCCCTCATCTTTTGACCAGATATGCTGATTAATCAAAAAGGCAGCGGTAAGGCGCAGCCAATCTATATCGGTATTGGGAAGGGGAACAACATTACAAATTTTGTTTTTAACGTCATCGTTCGGATAGGCTGCTTCAACATGCGCAATAAAGGCGGCACTGAATACAGGCTGATAAGAACGCACTGTTTGCGGGGTAATTAGACCCTTGGCGAAAATAGGCTTCATGCTTAAGTTGGAGATCGCACTTGCAGAACAATCAACATGAATATAACCTGGCGTGGTGTCAATTTCGCCTTCTTGAAGAGTGATTTTATTCTCCGAAATAGCAATAACTCGACCCATCCGTATTACGTTTTGCACTCGCTGTAACTCCGCAAGTTCCATCTTACTAACCGTGGCACCATGAAACATACTTGGCCACACATTCTTATCGATTCTTAAGAATACGCCCGACGCTTCTAAGCGCGAAAACATATCGTTTATCGATGTTGAATTAGCAATAGCTTCCATTTGGTTTGCTTGAGCGCCAATAGAGCTAGTAAAAAATTCTTCTGTTGGCTGAGTATTTTGACGATCGAGTAACCAAGCATCTCGCGGCATGATCCACGTAATATGTTCTGGGTTAGCGCCGTTTTCAAGTAAGAACAATATTGCGTCAATACCGGTTTTCCCACCCCCAACAATGACATAACCAGCAGGAGGTGTCTGAATTTTTGGTAGGTCATTCAGCGGCATGAACCGCACACCATCAGACACATCAAAATTAGGTATATGCGTGGAGGGAACTGTCGTTTTTAAATAAGTGCAATCAACCGTTTTAATAGTCACATCAACGTGGTGTTTCTGACCTGTTAAGATTGATTCAAAGTTACCATCACCTTTGTAATCAGACATTGGGAAATACTTAACTCGCCCGGTCGGTAAAAACTGCTCACGCATAACATTATCAAAGTAAGCGCTAACTTCGGCGCCTGTAGCGAGTTCATTTAAGCCTTTATTGAGACCTATTTCATCTTTGCAGCCTTTACTTAGCTCTCTTGAACTAACACCGTAGAACGCCGAAGGTTGGTGTAAAGTCACAAATGGATAAGCAACATTCCAATGACCACCTGGCTTATGATGCTTATCCACAATGACGATACTAGCATCAGTCTCGGTCAATATCGTATCAGCAAAAGCCATCCCTACGGCGCCACTGCCGACAATAAGGTACTCTGTAGTATGTGTTTTAATGGTCATTACATTTCTCACTAATAAAAATTTAAAAGGTAAAAAATTTACTATCAGGAGGGGACATCGACCTGATGTATTGTTCGCGAGTTAAGCACAACAGTTTAACTAGCCTCCAGTAACGGGTGGGAAAAATGCAATTTCATCACCATCATTTACCGTCGCTGATGCACTGGTTAGTGTCTGATTAAGGGCAATTAATACATCCTGTTCTGCAAGTAAAGTCCAAGGCTCACCAAGAGCAATCAACTTTTCCTTGATATCAGATACCGTTTTCTCATCGGTATACTCGTAATCCAACTTATCGACTCCAAGACGTTCACGCAGCATGGCAAAAAATCGAATATTTATCATGCTTCGCCCCTCTTCCAATTACCGGTTTTACCACCTTCTTTTGAAAGCACTTTAATATCACCAATAAGCATATTTGGGTCGGCGGCTTTACACATATCAAAAATAGTAAGTGCCGCGATAGAAACGCCGGTCAAAGCTTCCATCTCGACACCAGTAGCGCCGATTAACTTACATTCACAACGAATATTTATTCGAGAATTATTATCGTCAATCTCAAAATCCACAGCTACTTTTGAAAGCAGTAAAGTGTGGCATAAAGGGATCAGTGTAGGGCAGTGTTTTGCACCTTGAATACCAGCAATTCTTGCGGTCGCGAGCACATCACCTTTGGCAACATTGTTGGCTTTAATAAGCGCCAGTGTCGAGGATGTCATTGCGACATATCCTGTTGCTATCGCCCTTCTTGTGCTTGCCTTTTTTTCACTCACATCCACCATACTGGCTTGACCACTGCGGTCAACATGGGTGAGTTTGCCTGCAGTATTAATTTTGTTATCCATACAACCTCTATTGGCAACCTTTATTAGTAACTCTATTGGTACACTACTGGCATTTTCCTAATGCAGACTCTTACAGCGGCCTCTTTGGCGCCTGAGTTACGCTTTTATCATGCCCAATCTAATGCTAACAACACGCGCGTAATAAGCAAACTAAAAATGGTCACAAGGTATTGTGCACATTACTTTTTGCCTTAATGGTTTTTAATCGCGTTTTGTAAAAACGCGGGGCTGTGCATAGGAGAGCCCTTTTGTTTTTGCTCGGCATCTTTTACTAAATTAACAATACACTGATTAACCGGTGCCGATATACCGTGTCTTTCAGCGAGATCAACAATTTCACCATTCAGAAAATCGATTTCAGTTTTACGTTTTAATACAAAATCTTCATACATTGAAGAACGAGCTTTAGGGTCGATTTTAAGTGTTGCACTCGCCACTCGTTTAAATAGCCAATTGGGTAATGCCAAGATATAAGGCATCCAAGTAGGAATAACTTTTCCTGTTCTTGCGGGCTTAATACCGGCAACTTTCATAACTGCTAATGCTTCAGTAATGACCTTTGTCATCACTAACCGATAATCACGGTTGTTCATTTGATCTAATAATGGCACTCCGGACAGGGCATTAACTGCATTATTCAAATTTATAATTAATTTGCCCCATTGCACCCCTTCAAGATTTTCATATAATTCTACCGGCAGATTCGCTCGCTTAAGCGAATTAACCAGCTCGCTGTAATCACCTTCTACAACCTCAATAGCCAAATTACCCTCGGTACCACAATGAAACTGCCCTTCACCATTATTGAGAACGTTAAAAGGAACCATCGCTTTGAGTATCTTATGATTCGGTAATTTAGCTTTTAAGGTAGCTACATTTTGGGTTCCGTTCTGAAAGCTAACAACAACAGCTGAAGCTTTGGCATATTCAAGAATAGATTCCGCAGCAGACTCTGTATCACCACTTTTCACCGTTAGCAAAATATAGTCTGCATCAGAAATACTATCCATAGAGACAGAAAACTGTAACTGCTCAATTTGCATTGATTGGTCTCGTCCCCTCCAATCAGTGACACGTAGACCAAACATGGTCAATTGCCTTTGAATTCGCTCTCTGCCGACTAAAATAACATCAACGCCATTCGCTGTGAGGCAGCCTCCCAGATAACAACCGACACTTCCTGCTCCTACTATTGCAATTTTTTGCTGCATACTTTACGAGGCCTTTTCTTTTAATCGAACTCAACACTGCTATTTTCCACAGTAGTAAACTAAAACACAAAAAAAATGAGCTTAACTAAGTAAAGCTTATCGCTATAAATTGCAACCTAAAACAACCAAATTACGATCACATCGTAAGAAAGTAGTGGCGATTAAAGCTTATTAAGAAATAATTTCACGTTTAAAAGATGGCAACATGACAAAAATAATTGCGATTGAATGATGAGAGCACTTAGATGTGGACTATAATAAGATCCGTTAAGTGATTCAAATTTATTTAAAATAAAGTATATTTGGCGGACATATAAAAACGCATAGATAACCATATGCTTTATAAGCTAGCGGCCCTCATAACATTTCCAGTTTTGCTAATTCAGGGAAAGCAGGCTAGAAAACGAGCACTCAAACTTCCCGAAGCAATTGGAGAACGTGAAGGTACATTCAAAGATCCGACAAAACCACCACTGAGCATTCTGATTATAGGTGATTCGGCTGCAGCGGGCGTGGGTGTAAATCATCAAGACAATGCACTTCTTGGTCAATTAGTTAACAATTTAAAAAGCCACTTTAACTTGTCATGGGCACTGATAGCAAAAACGGGTGCAAAAACGAAAGACATGACTCAAATGCTAGAAACAGCAAAGTTAGCCAGGACGTTCGACATAGTAATAACCAGTTTAGGAGTCAATGATGTTACGTCACTACAAAAGAGCAAAGACTGGTTAAACGAGCAAAATAAACTTCATCAATACTGTTTTCAGAAACTAGGTGCTAAACATATTATGGTCAGTGGTATGCCGCCAATGCATCAGTTCCCTCTATTACCGCAACCTTTAAGATGGATAATGGGCAGCAGAGCAAAAGAATTTGATTACCTGCAAGCATCTGCCATCGGTAAATATACCAATCGAAGTTATGAGCCATTGTCCTTCGACATGGAGAAAAGTGAGATGGCTGCCGATGGCTTTCACCCTGGCCCAAACATATACCTAGAATGGGGCCTAAGTGTAAGTAAACGTATTATTTATATTGCGAACAGCTTACCCAATGAATCTAGCGCTAACATTTAATACTGTTACTAGTTAGCAAGTGATGGCTTTAGGCCTTTTGGATTTATAGGTTGAGGGTAAGAAAGAAGGTAAAGTAGATGGCTTTTTAACAAACAGGGGGCTACGCGCGAACACAGTGTTAATGCGAGGAGCCACAGTGAATTGAAACTCCTTTTTTTATAACGTTATTGCGCAAATTCACTAGCAAATACTTTTGCAAAAAACTCCGCCGATGCGTCGTCCATATTGAAATACAAACTTGGCTCAATCAGTTCTACTTCGATAATCATCAATTCACCGTGTAGGGAGACGATGTCAACCCTGGCATACAGTGCCTCTTCAGGCAAGGCATCAATCGTTTGTTCGGCTATAGTGAACATCGCTTTAGATGGCTCAATACTAGTCAGTTGACCGCCGTGTTCTTCTTGCACCCTAAAATCTCCTTTCGCAGGCTGCTTACAAATTGCATGGCTGTATTGTGAGTTGAAGTAAAAAAGTGAATATTCACCTTCTTCAAGAATGCTTGTTAAAAAAGGTTGGATCATAGCTGACCGGTCTTTATATTCTTGCAGTATTGAAGATAATTGCTCAGTAGTTTGCGCAGGTGTGAGACGGTAAGTAGCATCTGCGTTAGCGCTGATATAAGGCTTAATCACAATTTCATCACAGCCGAATTTAGCAAATGCAGCAGCAAAATGATGCTCCTGCAGTTCGTCAGCCCAAAGCGTCGGAATAATTGAAACTCCTTTATTTTCAAGTTCTCTTAAGTAGCGTTTTGAAATATTCCATTCAATTAACGACATCGAATTACATAACACAGCAGATGAATTATCGATAACTTTCAAACACGATAGAAAGTCTTCGCAATGCGCTTGATAATCCCAGGTGCTGCGCACTATAACGGCATCATATTGGTCCCAATTGTGATTTTTGGCATGCCAAGAAACGTCGCTCAACTCCCACCCGAGGCTTTTTAAGGGAGTCTCAAGTAATCGGTCATAAACGAAGAATGCTTCTAAATGGTCGGTCGTTAAAATAGCTACTTTGCGCATTTAATTCCTTATGTTGGCTGAACTAACGTTGTGTTTTGAATTTATTAATTTTGGATAAATTATGTTGGATGTCAGAGTTTACTTCTCTCTGTTTTGAGCCAAATAGAACTGCAATGAAGCTAATAGTTACACTGGTGATATTC
>JBLHOI010000140.1:0-5852 GCA_047621375.1 Glaciecola sp. | reverse complement strand
ACACATTGGGCACAACTGTAATTAACTTTTCTCCGAGCCCAGTAGCGCCTAAAAAAATCAGAATAAATGCAAAATTTAATGAAAGTGCAGTCATGGCTTGAAATTGGGACGTGTGATCCCCCAAATAAGCGGGGGCTGTTATAAAGGCCACGACGAAGGGGATTGCGGGTGTTAACCAACCCGGGGCGTAAGGGTCGCCAAAGAACATCCAAGAAAAAGATATTAATAAACTATGGAACATTGCCATGGTCACGGCTTCTTCGAAGCTAAGGCCCAATAAAGCCATAAAATATGGCACTAGTGCCATTCCGGTTGCCCCCGCTACTGCTAAACCTTGTAGCATGTCGGCCAATGAAAAACGTAAATGAATTAGCGGGATCCGCATCGTAAATGGGCCCCATTTAAAACCGGGTTGAACTTCTCCATCAAGTCTATTTTTTAGCATATTGTTACTCTCAGTTTTTGGCTAAAAATTGATGACAAACATACCCATGAGTGAATAGTGTGTATCAATTGCCCGTGTTTAATTAACAAAAAGGAAACGTCATTTGTACAGTATTTTAACAAAAAAGACTTATTTATTTTACATTTAACTGCATTTTTTATACAAGCTGTGTGACGAGGGCTTTGCGAATGGGCTAGCAGTTGTTAGGCGATAAAATGTCCAAAGCTTTACACTGATTAATTTTCCAACTAATGTGAGGTCTCAATGTGGAAACGCTAACACTTCAAAAGGACATGTCTTTATCAAATCACAAACTCGTTTGTCGTATACCGCTTTACTTATTTTGAGCGTTCTAAGTTGCGCCTGCGTTGCTCAGTCGCCTTCAGATACATTGCAAAGCACAGCACAAGAAGCGCCTCCTATCGTTCAACCAGGGGCGCCAGGACAAACATCACGCACACTGAGTGCGCAAGATGCGGTCAAAATAGCTAATACAAGTTTCACTCGTGATGATGCCTTATTTATGCAAAATATGATCCCACATCACGGACAAGCGGTGGATATGGCCGTACTGGTCGATGATCGAACCAACAATGAAGAGATAATTGATATCGCAGGTCGTATTCGTAAATCACAAATTGATGAAATCGCGTTTATGCGAGACTGGTTAGAACAGCGCGGTGAAGTTACACATATTGATCATTCAATGCATATGGACCACAGCTTAATGGGCATGGCGAGTTCAAACGAAATGGACGAGCTTAAAGCCGCAAAAGGCACTGAATTCGACCGTTTATTCTTAAGTTTGATGATACCTCATCACGAAGGTGCAGTTACCATGGTTGAGGACCTACTTGAACAAGCCGGTTCAGCATACGATCCTATTCTATATGATTTTATCAATGATATTGTTAACGATCAAAAAACAGAAATTACACGAATGGATACTTTGTTGTCAGGTCTGTCGACAGATAACAGAGTTGGGCTGCGGGCAGGTTTTAGAGATGCCGGTGAAGCGGCTTTAAATCTCACATTAGTTAATACACTGCCAAGACCAAACGGTTTTTTCGATCCTAAAAACCCGTCAAATTTGCCGCCGATAAAAATGCCATCAGAAGATAATAAATCCGCAAGTAGAGAAGATGAAGACGGTGGAGACGCAAAAACAGAGTGGGCAGAACGTTGGCCGCTACTTAGTTTTTGGAATACAGATATGGCATTTTCCGGCAATATTTTAGTTGCCGGTAATTACCACGGCTTTAATATTTATAAGCTAAATGATAATGGTGAGCCTAGCTTAGCAAGCTCCATTGTATGTCCAGGTGGTCAGGGTGATGTTTCTATTGTAGGTGATTTACTTATCATGTCGGTAGAACAAACTAGAGGTCGCATTGATTGCGGTTTACAGGGTATTAGCGATGATGTCAGTGGCGAGCGTTTTAGAGGTTTACGTATTTTTGATATCTCAGATATCAGTATGCCAAGACAAGTCGGCTTAGTACAAACCTGCAGAGGTTCACACACTCATTCAATCGTTTCCTCAGATGAAGATACTATTGTTGTGTATAACTCAGGTACGGCAGGCGTGCGAGATGAAGATGAGTTAGAAGGCTGTATTGGTGACATCGCAGGTGATAATCGGACGGCATTATTTCGTATAGATGTAATCGAAATACCCGTGAAAAATCCGGGAAAAGCCCGTATTACGTCAAGTCCTGCGGTTTTTGCGGACGATGAAGGCCGCCTCTCTGGCCTATGGCGTGGTGGAGACCATGGCGAAGGTACTCAACGTACGAGTATGACAGACCAATGTCATGATATTACCGTATTTCCAGCATTGAAATTAGCTGCCGGTGCGTGTTCAGGTAATGGCATCTTATTAGATATTACCGACCCGTTGCAGCCAAAACGGATTGACGCAGTATCAGATCCAGGTTTTGCCTATTGGCATTCTGCAACCTTTAATAACGACGGTACAAAAGTGTTATTTACCGATGAGTGGGGCGGAGGTACTAAGCCTCGTTGCAGAGCATCTGATCCAAAATCTTGGGGAGCCAACGCGTTTTATGATGTTAAAGAAGGTAAGTTGACATTCCAAAGCTATTATAAAATTGGTGCGCCTCAATCGGAACAGGAGAATTGCGTTGCTCACAATGGCTCTGTAGTGCCAGTGCCCGGTCGCGATATTTTTGTTCAAGCTTGGTATCAAGGTGGTTTGTCTGTTATCGATTTTAGCGATACGGCTAATCCGATTGAAATAGCTTATTTTGACCGCGGGCCTATTCATGATGAACGAATGGTAATTGGTGGTTACTGGTCGACATATTGGTATAACGGAAAAATTTATGGTACTGAAATTCTGCGCGGTCTCGATGTGATGGAATTACAAGTCAGTGAATTTTTGACGGAGAACGAACTGGCGGCTGCAAAATTATCAAATATGGGGAATACGTTTAATCCTCAACAGCAATTTCAGGTCACTTGGCCTGCAAATCCTGTGGTTGCGTTGGCGTATATTGATCAGCTAGAGCGCGATGGTGGTTTAGCTCAGTCGACTATTGATGCGGCTAGGAGCTTACTCAATGAATTGGAGAGCATTATGTCAAATGGTGGTAAATCTGCAAAATTATCTTTTTTACTCGCCGCAATAGTGCGTGATATTAAGCCAACGAAAGACGACGTAAATACTCAAAAGCGGATAATGGGCTTGCGTGACGTTCTCAATGAGATATCAAAAGCAATATAGTTACTTAACGATAGGTAGTTGACTTGAAAAGCGCATAAACACCATTATGCGCTTCTTTAATATGTATTGTTGCATGCGATCCATCATCAGATTGCAGTACCTGATGTTAGCGTTTTTCTTAGTTTAGCGTGACAAACTCTTCACCACTTGTCGGATGAATTGCTACACAAGCATCAAAGTCCGCTTTCGTTGCGCCCATTTTAATAGCGACAGCAAAGCCTTGCAGAATTTCGTCCATACCAAAGCCAATACCGTGAAGCCCCACTACTTTTTCATTAACGCCTTCACAAACTAGTTTCATTTTTGTCGCTTGTCTGTGAGAGGTCACTGCTGTGTACATGGCGGCAAAGCTAGAGTTGTATACTTTGATATTAGACTCGCCATATTTGGCAACAGCTTCTTTCTCACTCAAGCCCATGGTACCGATAGCCGGATGGCTAAACACGACTGTTGGAATAAGATCATAATCCATATGAGCGTCAGTTTTAGAATTAAATAAACGTTCGCTTAACAATCTGCCCGCTCTTACCGCAACAGGAGTTAAATCTACCTTTCCTATGTTGTCACCAACAGCATAGATACCCGCTGCTGTCGTATTTTGGTATTTATCTACCTTAATATAGCCGCGTTCATCAAGCTCTACGTCTGTATTTTCTATATTAATCTTGTCATTGGAAGGTTCTCGACCAATTGCCCAAATGAGTGCATCACAGTCAATATGCCCACCGGTATTCAGGCTAGCTCTTAATGATCCGTCCGCTTGTTTCTCAATAGAAATTACCTCGGTATGAGGGTGCAGCTTTGGTCCGTCTTCCGCCATAATTTCGACCAGCGTGTCGGACAGCATATCGTCGAAGTTACGTAGCGGCTTTTCACGACGCACCAGCAAGTGAGTTTCAGAACCCAATGAGTGCATCACGCCGGCTAGTTCAACGCCGATATAACCAGCGCCAACGACTATAACTCTCTTAGGTTGCTCACTAACATCAAAAAACTCATCAGAATCAATCCCTAGCTCAGCGCCTGGAATGGTAGGCTTAATTGGACGCCCTCCAGTTGCTATGGTGATATGGTCGGCAGTATAAATATCGCCATCAACGTCAATGGTGCGGTTATCAATAAATTTGGCAAAGCCTTTAATAAGATCAACGCCGTTGTTACCGAGTACTCGGTCATAAGACTGATGAATGCGATCAATATACGCTGCACGACTTGCAACTAACTTAGGCCAACTAAAACTATTTACGGTAATATCAAAACCATAGTCGGGGCTATATTTGTGAATCGCTTCTGCCACTTGTGCTCCAAACCACATCGCCTTCTTAGGGATGCAGCCCACATTAACGCAAGTGCCACCGATGTCTTTTGCTTCAATAATAGCTGCTTTTTTACCGTGTTTTGATGCACGATTTGCTGATGCAATGCCGCCACTACCGCCGCCAATACAGATGTAATCGAAATGCTTTTTTACTTGCGTGTTCTTAGTACTTGAGTTCATTTTATTCCTAAAAGGGTCACTACTTTATATCTAGTATGTTAAATATGCCTACTAGACCACAATTATCAAGTGTTCCTTCAAAAAAAGTTTTATTTACCATTGTGATCCCATCCTGAATACCCAATTATAAATGTAAGACTACGCCAATATGTTTCTTGGCGACAACGAATAACAAAGAGACCCTTTATGAATGCAATCGAAAACGTGAGTGGCCTTCCTCTTTTCTCACAAATTGATACTCAAGATATTATTCCAGCCATTAAAAAAGCCATCGATAACTGCAAAACAGTGATTGAGCAAGTAGTTGGAAATGGCGAAGCGACTTATGCACAAGTCATCGAACGCATAGAAGACACGGAAGACGTGCTGTCAAAAATATGGTCGCCCATTGGTCACATGAATTCTGTCGTCAGCAGTGACAAGCTTCGCGAAGCACATGATGCTTGCCTGCCTTTGTTGTCTGAGTTTGGAACGTGGGTTGGCCAGCACAAAGGCCTGTTTAGCTTATATCAGCAGCTTCATGGCAGCGATGAATTTGCCAGCTTAAATCAAGCTCAACAGAAAGTGGTCACTAACGCTATACGTGATTTTACGCTTTCTGGTGTCGGGCTAAAGGACGCTAAAAAGAAACGTTACGCAAAGATACAAAGTCGTTTGTCAGACTTATCATCTACATTTGGTAATAATGTGATGGACGCTACCATGGCATGGACTAAACAAGTGACTGACGTGACAGAGCTAGCCGGCTTACCCGACTCTGCGAGAGCAGCTGCGGCACAAGCGGCTAGAAAAAAAGACCTAAAGGGTTGGTTGTTTACGCTCGATATTCCAAGTTATTTGCCCATCATGCTGTATGCCGATAGCGCTGAATTACGTGAAGAAATGTATCGCGCATACTCTTCTAAAGCATCTGACCAAGGACCTAATGCTGGTGAATTTGATAATGCAGCTAACATCGACGAAATACTTTCATTAAAACAAGAAGCGGCCGGTTTACTTGGATTCAGTTCATATGCTGAACGCTCTTTAGCCACTAAAATGGCTAAATCGACGGAGCAAGTCACGCAGTTTTTAAGGGATTTAGCGAAACGCTCAAAACCCCAAGCGCAAGAAGAACTACAAGAAATTGTGGATTTTGCATCCGAGCACTATGCCCAACAAGA
>JBLHOI010000139.1:0-5946 GCA_047621375.1 Glaciecola sp. | reverse complement strand
TGTCACTTATACTAAGGCCATGGCTATTTCAGTAGAAAAAGCTAGCGCTGAGTAACATCCTTCACTCGGCTTAGCCTGCTAAGCCGAGTGAAGCAATTCCGGCGATCGCCACAGATTTGTGCTTACCGTGATATTTTACTATTTTACTATTTTTTTGTATTTATGCTTAAAAGTGTAATGATGAATTAGTCGATTTTTTATAGAAAATTAATGGCGATGTTAGGCCTACGCATGAAGATTCACTTTTTTGATATGAAAAAATCCCAAAGAACCGAGCAAGCATTGGTATAGTAGATATAATTAACAGCGTTTATTTACTAGGGGAAAATTGTCTATTTTTCACTTACCACTACTCACTAGTTGATTCTATGTAACCTAAGTAACGCTGATGAATGTTATAAACATATTTAACCGGCTCACTACCGCGTACATAGCCAAATCGAGCCTTTTTATAATAACTTCGCTGCTGTAATAGCAACATCGCATTTTCTACATTATTAAACCACTTGTCATCTTTTAATCCGAGTTGTCTGGCAAGTCGTTGTGCGTCCTTAACATGTCCAAAGCCGGCATTATAGGAGGCTAGAGAAAACAGTATTTTTTCTTGAACGGGAAGGTCGTTAGAAAATCGATCGCGGGTCCAGCTTAAATATCTAACCCCTGCAATTATTGATTGCTCAGGATCAGTTAAATTTTCAATGCCCAAATCCTCTGCGGTTCTTGGTAGTACTTGCATCAACCCCATTGCTCCAGCATAACTTTTTGCCGTCGGATTGAATTTACTTTCTTGATACATTTGCGAGACAATTAAGCGCCAGTCAAAATTGTAATCACGGGCATTGGATTTCACTATTTTGTCATAAGGTGACAGTGTAGAACCGATAACTAGTCGATTCTCCATGATTTCTTTTTCGCGTTTTGTAGGATGAAAATAACGATTTTTTACTACGTTATAAAACGTTGTTCGATACTGCGTTCGGATAAATTGATTTAAGTATTCAAGTAACTTGGGGTTATTTTTACGCACAATATAAGCGTGAGGAACATTACTATTTAAGGTTAAAGGGGTGACGATACTGTTCCTAAATTTCTTTTCAATTTTGAGTATATTGCTATCGGCAATGGTTAAATCAATTTGTTGTTCATCGACTTGGGCTATAAGCGTCTCTGTTGCAACCATTTCATCAGCATGAATTACGGTTGCACCATAGTCTTTAGCTAGTTGCTGTGCGGTTTTCCAAAAGCTACTGCTTTTTCTAACGGTAATACTGCGGCCTTTAAGATCTTCAAGGCGTTTAATATTTGTGCTATTTTTATTTGCCACTAACATTTCATCAACAAGGTTATAGCGAATACTGCCGAGGAGGCCGTCTTGCTGATAATCTTTTAGTCGTTCTGCGGTTCTAGTTAAGCCTGCTGCTATAACATCGCCTTCACCCCGTTGTAGCATCTCAAGCATTTCTTGATAGCTATTAGCGACTTTTATTTCAATTTTGGTCTGATAAACTTTTGAAAACTTCCTCATCAGTTCATACTCAAAACCTACTAGTTCACCTTTCCAGAGAAAATAGGTTTCAGGGCTATTTCTAGTGATAATTCTCAAAGGTATTTTTTTCTCTCTAATCTCATTAAAGTCTATTGTTCGGTTAGGTTCTGTTATTTCATTGGCATGATAAAAAGAAATGACTTCGTTTAAACGCTGCACAAGCTGATGGTTTTTTTTATGAACTGCCCATGCCTGTTGGATGTCTTGCGGCAGAGTTAGTACTATTTTTATGTCTTTTCTATATTGGGTTAAGCCAGTAAATTCTGACAGTTCTATAACACTATACTGAATGTCGCCAGCCACTATTTTGTCTGCTAAATCATCACTACTGATAGCATGTGACATTTCTTTTATTGTCCAATGCGGGTACTGACGTGACACGTTTTCAATATAAGATGAGCTGATAGGCAATGTGACAGTAATATCGTCTTTCCCCAAAATATTTACACTATCATGCTTAGCAATAACAACCTCCTGATCTGAGGCAATTGGGTAAGTGAAATTAAACCGTTTTAGACGATTGTCAGTGATAGTTAAATGCCGAGGTATCACATCGGCCTCATATTGCTCAAGGGCTTTAAACATTTCTTCTAAGTTATTAACCGTTAGCCAGCGAACTTTAATGCCGCTTTCCTCAGAGAAATATTCCAGCAAATCATGATGATATAGACTGTTGATCCCAGAGCGAGGCAAACGATTTTTTGTTTCCCAGTTCAGTCTTACAGCAGTAATAAAACCTGACTTTTTTATTTCCTCGATAGTTCTAAAGCGGGTAGGAGCTTTAGTCTTAATAGCGATATCTATTGGTTTAGATTGTCCAGTGTTGAGATCTAACTCTTTAGCTTGTGAAGTCAATTGCGGGCTATTTAAAGAAGTCGCTGATGAATCAATCAATGCGGTTTCGTTGCCATTACTGATAACGAATACCGTTAGTAGTAATGCCAGTATTAAAATCGGAATAGAAAAACGTTTTGACAGCATATTAGTTAAAAAAATAGAAAAGGGAGTGTTTAGTTAGAGTAGCTATTTTGCTAATTAATTGACAGGTATTAATTGTTGCGCTCATATTTTTGGTGGCAATATATCTGTGGTTTCACGCAAGCTAACTAGCGTTTTTTTAATGACATACAGTTTAGAAATATCGACACTGTGTTGCACGACAATGCCGGTAACTTTGTCAGTATCTTCAAAGGTTTTAGGGTGAAGTTAAATACGACAACCATGCATTCATCCGAAGCGCTACTCGACTAATTATATGGACAGGTTTGCCGCCATTAGTATAGACAGCCATTGTGCCTCCAGCCCCTTGTGGTAATCGAAGAGCTAACAGTGGATCATCCAGCTTGACGCGAACGGCCCAGCGGTCGGTCACTGGTGCGCCCGTTAAGCTTGGTAGTTGGCTGTTAGCCGAAAACTGCGACTGGCCACCAGCCTTCCCTAGCTTAGTAACCTCACCACGATAGACTTGTCCCGGAATAGTGCTAAAAAGAACTTCCACCTCGTTGCCGACTTCTATGCGCCGAATAGAGCTCTGGCTAAAACTAGCCACTACCTCAGTACTTTCATTAGAGATGAAAGCCAGTGACGAGCCAGCGATAACAGTGGTAACGAAAGATCCTGGTCGGATTTGTACATTAACCGCATAGCCATCACTAGGGGCATCAACTTCGGTTTCAGCCAACTGCCAGTTGGCATTATCTAATTGTGCTTGTGTTGCTGCGATTGCTCCGGTGGCGGCATCACGTTCAGCAACCCATTTGTCTAAATCAATTTGTGAGGCGAAGTTTTTAGCTACTAGTTCTTCTGCGCGATCGACATTTATCTGAGCCAGACGAAGCTGAGCGCTTTGTTGCGCTAGTTGAGCTTGTAGCTGGAGCACGTTAAATTCGAATGGTGTGGGGTCGATTCGGTATAGTAAATCGCCTTTTTTAACCGTCTGCATTGACTCAACAGGCACTTCAATTAATTGTCCCTTCACATTGGGCACAATAGGTATTACATAACGAAATACTCTCGCATCGCTGCTCATTGGCGAGTATGTATACCAGGAAAAAACTATGGCGGCGAGCATGGCAACACCAACACCGGAGAATGTTGAAATGTTAGCCGTAGTCTTTTTAAGTAGTCCCAATTTATTAAAAATAAGTACGTATAGGCCGGCGTAGCAGATACTTATAAACGCAATCATTGCTGAGTCTCCTGCGCGCGCTCTAAGGCAGCGATGCGTTGTTCAAGTATCGCCGGTGATGTACAGGGCTTCGTCTTCGCCCAGACCAATGCTAAAAACCAGCCAATGCCAGTAATTAAGCCAATCCAAGCTAGCGTTGTAATCGCATCGGCCTGTGGATGGCCGCTCTTGCGGGCAATATTGCCGGGTATGTTGCCAATGACAATGATAATCGCAATGACTGCTGCAATAAGGACGAGTAAAACAATGAATGCAAAAGCTTCCAGCATGTTGGGGTTCCTTTACTTAATAGCTGCAATGAGTAACCTGAGCAAGATACTAATGGAAAAATTAAATATTGTGAAACTTTCAATAATTCTAACTAAGAGCCAACCGCCCCAAAATAGACTTATGGTTTACTAATTAGCCAGTTTCGATAAGCGGCCTTTAGTCAATGCAGGGCCGATGACTTAAGGAGTATTTTTTGATAAATTGACGATAAGAGAGCGATTAGTGTTTGTTCTAATAGATCTTATTTAAAGGCAGTTATTCCTTTCCTTATATGCTTTGATCGGGCTATAGTCGATCTCTTGATAGAATAGTAATTTTGTCGTAGCTGAAGCAAAAGTTGAATAAATTATGGCGTTTGTGCTTAAATAATTTTTCGATATGGATATGGATATGGATATGGATATGGATATGGATATGTATAAGATAATTTGTGTTTCAGGGTTGTTGGCAGTGACCGCAATACTGTCTGGCTGTGAGCAGCCTGTAACAAACTCGCCAGTAGTTTCTGAGCAATCGGCATTGATTTCGGTCACGGTAGAAAATTATAACAACGCAGAAGCGGCTCGTAATTTTCGTAATTGGGCTAAGTTAGGTGGTAACAATAAACTTGTTCATTTGAAAAAGTTATCACCAGTGGGGCCTGATGCCCCAACAATACGCATGAATTTGGATACGCTTTATAGCGTAGGTGTATTTAAAAATACCGGCAACTTAACCGTAACTTTGCCTGAATCTGAGCAGTTTCAGTCAGTAATGGTGATTGATGATGAGTCATTTAATCCACTTGTTGTTAATGGCGAAGGCACTTATCTAATAAAGTCAGACGCAGAATATGTAATGATTGCGGTTCGTACCTATGTAGCCGATCAGAATGATCAATCGACGTATGACTTCGCGTATACAAAGCAAGCCGGAGTGGTTGTTACAGGTGCCGATTCAAGTCCAGGTGCATCCTATGTAATGCCTAATTATAACCAGACTCAACTTGAAGAGTTAACGCAAGTATTGGTCGACGACTTAACCGCTTCAGGTAAAGCCTATTTATTCTTTAACAATAAAGAACAAATAATGACGCCAGCAGAAGCTTTGCATAACACCCAATCTAATGCATCAGGTTGGGGGGGGACGGTAGTTGATTATTCTGGCGAATCTACTTTCTATAAAGGTTCAGTAGTATTAAGTGCAAGTGAATGTATGGTGATGAATTCAGAAGCGCCTAATGACAAATACTTCTCGTCACTGACTTTTTATGATCAAGCCGGTTACATACTTGCTAAAGGTGATAATCATATTAGTAATACAACGTGGAAGTTGAGTAAAGATGACTCATTAACCATAAGTATGAATTGCGGTGATGGTGCTATTAATAATATTGATACTGCGGGACAAGATTATCAATATATTTCTCGGCACTATGGCGCAGGTAAAGCTGTTATTGACGGTGATATTGATTTAACTTTGACGATAAAGAAATAGTAGATTTATTTTCTTCAATGAAAATCTAACGAGGTAGTTATGAAAATAAAAAAAATAGTAGGTGTTGTTTTAGTCTCTGGTTTGTTGTTCGGTTGCGCAACGGGTAACACCCCTGACGCTAAAAAGAAAAATGCACGAAAAGCTACTAGTGACGCTTTAGCGCTAATATATAAAGATCATCCTGCATCTAAAGCAGCGGCTGCAAGTAGTTTAGGCTATTTGGTTTGTACCGGCAGTGATAGTTATTTGTTTGCAGCGTCTACCGGTGGTGGTGTTTGTACATTTAATACCAAAGGTAAGATCGAATATTATCGTTTTGCCTCTTTAGGTGTCGGCGCAGGTATAGGCTTTAAGAAAAGTGCTTTTATGTATACATACAGTGAAGCTGAAGCGATGAGACGTTTTAAAGAAGAAGGCTGGGATGCTGGTGCTCGTGCAGAAGCTTCTGCTAAAAATGACGAATCAG
>JBLHOI010000138.1:0-5983 GCA_047621375.1 Glaciecola sp. | reverse complement strand
AAGGTGTTCACGTAGATTACGACGCAACGGCAATTACAGCTGATGCTGCAGTGACTGTTGATGTTGAATTTAGTTACTTCTTAACTGAAGAATTCACACTAACAGCTGGTGCACAAAACGTCTTCGATCAAGATGCAGAACGCATTAACATCCCAAATAATGTTGCTCCAAACAACAACTGGGGTGGTGTTTTTTATGAAACATCTCCGTTTGGTATTAACGGTGGTTTCTACTATGTACAAGCAACTTATAGCTTCTAAATAGTAAACACGCTCCAAAAGCCTTGTCCTTAAAGACAAGGCTTTTTTTTTACCATTAATTTTGCTTTATTTATGCTGTCTAGTATGGCATTTTTGGTCGCAATCAGTAATGTTCGGAAATGAATACTTTGACTATGCAGCACTCACCAATATTTTTTGAAAAACAGCTGAGCATTGCCAAAGATGCGGTGGCTAAGGATGATTTTCAGCGCGCATTCAGGCTATTTTCTGAGTTACAAAAATTAGATCCTAAGCGCGGTGATGTCTGTTTTTATTTTGGATCTGCGCTGCTCAGTGTAGAAGAATTTGACGCAGCGATCGAGCAACTCTCCCTAGCGTGTCAATTATTGCCAACGCACCATGAGCCCCTATTTAAATTGGCCGATGCTTTTGAAACTGTAAACTCGGTCACTGACGTTGAAACCGTCATTAAATTTGCATTAGCTCAATTTCCTCAGCACTCAGAGGTTTTCTATCGAGCCGCTAATTTTTATAGAGAAGTCGGTCAACTCAGCAAAGCTGACAAGTTAGCTTCTGAATGTATAGTCTATTCCAATGACAAGTTATTAAGTAGCTATGCATGGTTGCTCAAACTCAACCTCGGTCAAATGCAAGATAACACCGATGCTTACGACGCTCTAAGCGCAATAAATAACATTACGCTTGCAGTGGCTCATATATCTGACAACGTTCCCGATACTCATTCTGATAGCGCCACAGAAAAAACACTTAAAATGATCGTTAATTACGCACTGGGCCGTTATTTCGAATTGGTCAATAATACCGAACTGGCATTTCGCCACTGGAAAATAGCGAACTTGCTGCAACTATCTATGTGTGATTACCGAGTTGATGATTTATCTGCTCTCTTTGCAGCAATAAAAGCAAATTCAAATAAGCCAAAACCAGACTCGGGTATAAAAACCAGTGGCTTCACCCCTATTTTCATCCTTGGTTTGCCGCGCACAGGATCAACCCTTCTCGAACAGCTGCTTTGTCAGCATTCAGATGTATCGAGTTTAGGGGAGCAAACCATCATTGCCAACCAAGTAGCAAACTTCGCCGCTCACCATGCACAACAGCCCTACCCTTATTTTATGCCAGACTTTAGCAATCCCAAAGGGCAAGAAATGTGTCAACAAGCTGCTAATATTTATGAGAGAGCCGTCAAAAAGAGGCAACTTAACACGTCATTTGTGATTGATAAACTGCCTGCTAACTTTCAATCTGTCGGTCTTATTAAATCAATATTTCCACATGCTAAAATCATTCATTTAACGCGACAGTTTGCTGATACGGGCCTGTCTATTTTTAAAAATCATTTTGCAGCTAATGAACCTTACCTATGTGACCTTGAGGAGTTATCGGCTTACCATCAATTGCACTGCAATTTAATGCAACACTGGCACAAAATTTATCCAAATGAGATTTTTGAAATAGCTTACGAAACCGTAGTTAGGCAACCACAAGCGGCTATGCAAGAAGTACTTACCTTTTGTGGCTTGAGTCATCAGCAACAATGTTGGCAAAACAATAAGGATGATAGCGATAAAGACAAGGCTGTTAGAATGATTAAAACATTAAGCTCAGCGCAAGTGACCGAACCAATTCATCAAAGAGCGATAGGTCAGCATAGTAAATATGCCGCCTATCTGAAGCAAAATGGTCTGGTTGATTATCAACACAACTCACCCATTATTTGAAAAAAAAGAGAACTATTTCGGTAGCAATCAGAATAATAATTATCCATTCTAAAAACGATGAATGCTTATGGTTCTGTTCTGCTGCCAGCATGTCATAAAGATCGTGAATAGTGTGTAGTTTCAGGTTTAATAAATCAATTCTTGGTTTTAGCTCTAAGTATCTTGATAAGCTTAAATACAAGTGCTCGACGACCGGAAAGTCCCAAAAAAATTCCGGCGTGTCCAATAGGCTGTAGTGTAAGGTAATATCACTTTTTGTCTGAAATAGCTGGCCTCGCAATTTTGCTAAGGCTTTGCGACTTAATGGAATATTTCCTGTTTGCGCTAAGGTCTGGGTCAAATATTGATTACTGTTAATAGTTTCCTCTGCGCGGGACTCAAAGTGTTGTAATTTCGCTGACTGAGCAAATGCATGACTCAACGCTAACAAACTATCAACTTGTATATTGGGTAATGAAAGATTGTCGTCGGCAATCAATAACTGGGCTGACTCCGTGTCCGCCTTAACAAATTGATATTTATCTATTTGGAGCGGATTTAAGCCTGTAGCCATGTTCTTTAGAACAGTGAGATATTGCTCTTGTTTCGCAGGGTTGACCCCCCACGCTACTAATACACCGTAGTCGAAAATAAACAGGTGGCCTTTAGGCATCTCGACATGCATTGCATCGCGATATTTTTGTACTATAAATAGTTTTTCAAAGTGAGCTTTAACTTCCTCTAAGTCAATTTGCGCTGCAAATGCAATAATCTCTGTTTTATTATTAAAGAAACTCATTTGTTGCCTCTCCTATGGAGCCAAATTTTTATTACTTGTTTTTATAACCAAGCAGGTTCTTAATTTACTTTTTCCAAAAACTGAAAGTGACGCAAAATCTTCTTTTAAAATAGGTAAGTGCTGATAATCCAAGTCAATATCTTCGCTCTCACCAGCATCACTGTTATTATTAGCATCCAACCTAGTGCCTATTTCATTATAAAACCCCTCGCTACCATCTGGGTCGTGCAAATATAAACACCGTTCATCAGAATGGGTTATCGCAACCCAGTGTGGCGTTTTTTTACCATCAAACTGGTAAGTACTAATAAGACAAATAACACCTAATCCGTTAACCAATGCGTTCTCAATTTGGGACAGTTGTATTTCAGTTTTATGTACTCGCACATTTGCGTCCTTCGCTTTCTCTATAAAACCTTGCTCCACAATGCGCATAATTGATTTTTTATGCTCACTACGGACGCCATCAACGAACAAGTTATTAACTTGTGTCGAGTAAACCTCGACTTCAAATCCACGTTCATGAGCGGCTAACGCAAGCCCTAATGGGTGACAACCACCATGTCCTGAGGTCATAAAAATAGTCGTTGCATGACGCCAAATATCAATTTCAGTCGCTTGATCAAATCGAATGCTTTTATTTAAGTACTTCATTGCCATCATCAAAGCACTTGGGCCACAAGTAAACTCGGTAGTTTGTTTGTACCACGGATAATAATCCATGGTATTGGCCATCGTCGTTTGCTGAATCGACTTTTGGAAACGCAAAGCATCTGCGCCTGTCTCATAATATTGGCGATAAATACCGAACTTACGGTAGCCTAATTTTTTATACATTTTAATAGCCGTGAGGTTATCCTCGGCTACTTCCAAACGCATGAATAAGCGTTGTTCCGTTATCGCCAATTCTTCAAGCTTAAGCAATAACGCTTGCGCAATGTTTTGCCCTCTATATTTTGCTAAGACAGCAAGTGAATATAATCGCCCTGAGCGACTACCTTTGCGAAGAATTACAAGACCATAACCACATACTTCATCTGCTTTTTTCGCTACAACTAAAATGCCATGCGCTGCTTTTATCCAATAACTCATGCGCCTGCGCGATAATCTGTCACTTTCAAAGCACTCAAGTTCAATATTCTCTAAAGCATCTAAATCTTGGATAGTTGCCACTCGCAACAGAATATCATGCGCATTAATAACCACTGTATTAGCGACCACGAGCTTCCAACCTGTTCGCAAACTCTTGCATAATTATCATGTACAGTTCTTTACCAAGATATAAGTCTTCTACTTTCGACTCAATACTGGGATTGTCATTTACCTCAATAACATAAACCTTGCCATTAGCTTGCTTAATATCAACACCATACAAACTTTTTCCAATCATTGAACAAGCTTTAACCGCGGCATCGAGAACTGGCTTCGGTACCTCAAAAGTTGGCAATGTTTCAAAAGCACCTGACGTATTAGTTTTTGAATCATGGTTGTAAATTTGCCAATGCCCTCTTGCCATATGATAGCGACACGCATAAATAGGACGACCATGCAGCACACCAATGCGCCAGTCAAATTCGGTAAAAATGTATTCTTGTACCAATACTAAGGCTGACTCATGTAACATTTTTTCTAGTTTATTCTTAAGCTCTTCAACATCTTTAACCTTAAAAACACCCATTGAAAATGAACTTTCGGGCAGTTTTAGAACCATCGGAAAGCCGAAGTCTTCAGCTAACTTTGCGCAAGTTAGCGTATGGTTATCTGACACAAAGTGACTGCGTGGTGACGGTACCTTGTGATAACTAAAAGCGTCGTGTAAAAACACTTTGTTACAGCATTTTAGAATACTCGTGGCATCGTCCATGACAACTAAACCTTCTTGCTCAGCTTTTCGAGCGATATGATAAGTTGGGTGATTAATAGCGGTTGTTTCGCGTATAAACAGCGCATCATAATGTCCAATATTTGCCGCTTGCGTTGAATTTATAACTTCAGCATTAATACCAACGAGCTTTGCCGCCTTTATGAAATGTTTAATGGCTTTTGCATCGCTTGGAGGCCTGGCTTCGTTTTCATTACACAAAATAGCCATGTCCCAACGCGCCGGTTTTCTCTTGTTACCACGACGCCATGTTTTTAACATATAGTCATGCAACGCTTTAGCCAGCTCAGCCTTGCCATTAGTTTCAGCTAACTGCCAATGCCCAAAACCAACAGTCATCACCGTTGCATTGGCTTGTTTATTTACTGACACGCGCAAGAATGGCGCTGGAAAACGCTCAAAAGCGAACTTTGCAATAGCGCACATAGAGGCTGTTTTTGTGCTACCAAAGAATACGTCACAATGGCTGCCATCTGACACTTCATCGCTCAGTGCTTTTGGTAATGTGATCGTTTTCATTTGCAACGACTGCTCTTGGCTCTCAATAATCAAATCATTGATGGTATTGACGCTAGGTAACACTTTGTGTGTTCTAGCCTCCGCTAATAAAGAACAGTAGTAACCCTTACTCAAATATCTATCCGTGGCACACAAATTAATGACCCGCACTTTGCCTTCGTCACGTTTAGGATATTCAGATAAATACCTATCAAAATCAATTACTTCGCAATTATGCAAATCTAACTGACTAAAATCATCAGGCGAGTCAACAACAATTAATGTCGTTATCATTTTTGGTTCCAAATATAAGAAAAGTTATAGGGTTTATAGCGCGCGAAATATAGTCTTTACGTGCACTATATCAAGAGAAAAATAAGCTAATTTGTGTGAAATAAATTGTTCTTCAAGAGCATTTTTTTTTGCTCGCATTTGTGGGTTTGCGACATACACTTATCTCGTTAACTCACTCATTGATTTGGAGATTTTATGAAGTATATATTAGTAGTAGCGGGCTTGATTTTTGCTACATCTGCGTTAGCTGATGATCGTCCTGTTGCAGATGCAGGAGTTATTATAGAATATAGAGAATACTGTAAAGAAATTGCAGACGAAGAAGGAACAGACAAGTCAGCGATGAACGAATTCTTACTAACCTGTATCAACGACGAGCTAGAATCAGAAGGTTTTCAGCCTATTACCAAGCTACCAAAATAACGCAACGCTGCACTTTCTGTGAAGGTGCAGCTTTCACTTTTATAGGGTAAATAAAAAATTATTGCGCTTCTAATTGCAGATAAGTAGTTACTTCCTGCACTGCAAAGTCTGTATGACTCTTCAATTTATTTAAGTAGACGGGTAC
>JBLHOI010000137.1:0-5997 GCA_047621375.1 Glaciecola sp. | reverse complement strand
AATCGATAGCCAAATAAGTCCCAATCTGTTTGCCATTGATAATATACTTCTGGTTCATAGTTATTTTCTCGGAACGGTTTAGAGGTCTCTTCGTTGTACACTTGCCAAAAGGAGATCAGCGTCATGCCGAAGAATACACCACTAGCATCATCGTCCATTAAGTATAAAGGCATGCTAATACTTATCTGATACTTCGCTTCAACGTTGTCGATATTCTCATCGGTTAGACCATCGACACTGATCGGATTAGGCGATTTTACATGAGTGATGGGTAATAAATAATTTTGACGATATTGTGAAATAGAAAAGGGATTTACGTTAGATTTTCTCACATTTTTTTCACGTTTGTCTAAGATCGATTCGGTTGTCCGCTTATCATCATTAGCATCGTGAGCCACTTTTTTAACCGACTCAATTAGCGCTGACTTGAAATTCGGTGGGGGTGTTTCTTTTTTTTGTGATGAACTACCTTGAGCAACTGCTGAGCTTGAATAAACGAGCGCAAGAGCCCAAACACTAATTAGGCATTTACTAACTTTTTTCAAACCGTATCCTTTGTTCAGCATCATTTTAACCATGATACACTGAAAAAAATTACAATTCGATTGTCTGGCCTTCGCGAGCACCAAAACAGACAAGATCCATTCCACCAATCTCTATTACCTCATTGCAATGAGCAATAATTTCGTCGATGTCGTCATCGGTGCGTTCGGGATCGTGACTATACAGGGCCAGCTGTTTGACTTCACAAGCCATTGCTAATTTCACTGCTTCTTCAGCAACACTATGACCCCAACCAGACTTAGCAGGCATGTCAGAGATCAAGTATTGAGCATCGTGGATAAGAATATCTGCACCCTTTGCAAACTGCACGAACTCTAAGAAGTCGGTTTGTTTTTTATAAGGAGGGTAAAGCTCATTGTCAGTGATATAAGCAATTTTATGACTATTTTCGCTAATGGTATAACAACTGCCACCACCGGGATGATTCATTTTCAATCTACTGATAAGAGCGCTGCTGATGTACCATTTATCTTCATTTTTGTGCACAGGACGAGGGATAACTTTGATTGAAGCTGCAAGTTCATTTTTGTGCACTGGAAAATATGAACCTGTCATTTGTTCAAGGACCGCTTCTGGTTGCTTCAAATCAGTTAGGCCTGGGGTTATTAATATTTCTCGATTGGGTTGATAAATCGGAATAAAAAAAGGAAAACCTTGAATGTGATCCCAATGATTGTGGCTTAACAAAATGTGTACAGGCGTTTTTTTACTAGCTAACTTTTTGCCGAGTTCGCGTATTCCAGTACCCGCATCCAATACAATGTCGGTGCCATCATCAAGCTCGACATGCACGCATGCAGTGTTTCCACCGTAGCGCACAAATTCAGCGCCGGGTGCTGGTGTAGAGCCGCGAACCCCGCAAAAAGTTATCTTCATAAATGCGCTAGCCTAAATTTTTAATATACTCAAAAATGTTATCGACCTCAATCAAGGTTTTATCACCTGACTTTCTATTTTTTATTTCAACCTGCTGATTATCAAGATTACGTTCGCCAATTACAACGCTGTAAGGTATGCCAATTAATTCCATGTCATTAAACATAACACCTGGGCGCTCTTTTCTGTCATCAAATAATACGTCGATACCAGCGTCATATAAGTCTTTATAGAGTTTTTCAGCCACTTCTTCAACACGTGGAGACTTGTGCATATTCATTGGAATAATAACAATACTGAAGGGCGCAATGCTCTGAGGCCAAATAATCCCGTATTTATCGTGATTTTGCTCGATGGTTGCCGCGACAATGCGCGTCACCCCGATGCCATAACAACCCATTTGGAGCAGATCATATTTACCCGATTCGGTTAGAACACCGCAATTCATTGATTTGGAGTACTTATCACCGAGCTGAAAAATGTGCCCAACTTCAATGCCTTTCGTGATGGCTAAAGTGCCTTTTCCGTCGGGTGATGGGTCGCCTGCAACAACGTCACGAATATCCGCAACTTCATATGTTTTTACATCTCTTTGCCAATTTGCTCCAATAAAATGCTGAGATTCTTTGTTTGCACCGCAAATAAAATCCGCCACGGTTTCTGCACTGCGATCGACAATGACTGGTATTGTCAGCTCAACTGGGCCAAGAGAACCAAAGCCACAGTTTAGTTTTGCTTTTACCGCAGTTTCGTCAGCCATTTGCAATGGAGAGGCAACATGCGTTAATTTTTCTGCTTTTATTGTATTTAAACTGTGGTCACCGCGTAATATTAAAGCTACAAATTCGTGTTCAGATTTTTCGTCGGCCTTTACTATCAAGGTCTTTACGGTTTGGGTTACGTCGCAGCCAAGTAACAACGAAACTGCCTGAATTGTCTTTGCATCAGGGGTATCGACAAGTGTGAGCGGCGCAGAACCTTGTTTAACTTCTCCTAATGCTATAGCTTCGGCTAATTCAACATTAGCTGCGTAGTCAGACTTATCGCTATAAGCAATATCATCTTCCCCTGAGTCTGCAAGCACATGGAACTCATGAGAAACTGCGCCTCCAATTGAACCTGAATCGGCAATAACAGGACGATAAGCCAAACCAATCCGTTCAAAAATATTGCAGTATGCTTGATGCATTTGCTGATATGTTTTATGTAAACTTTGTGCGTCAATATGAAAAGAATATGCATCCTTCATAATAAATTCTCTGCTACGCATAATGCCAAAGCGGGGACGAACTTCGTCGCGGAATTTAGTCTGAATTTGATATAAATTTAAGGGTAATTGCTTATAGCTGCTAACTTCGTTTTTGACTAAACTGGTAACTACTTCTTCGTGTGTAGGGCCGAGCACAAAATCTCGATTATGGCGGTCTTTTAGGCGCAATAATTCAGGACCATAATCGTCCCAACGACCAGACTCTACCCAAAGATCGCCCGGCTGAACTACCGGCATTGATATTTCGATAGCGCCCGCTTTATTCATTTCGTCTCTCACAATAGCGGCGACTTTATTCAATACTCTTAGCCCAGTCGGTAGCCAGCTATATAAACCTGACGCAAGTTTGCGAACCATTCCTGCACGAAGCATAAGTTGATGACTAATGATTTCAGCTTCAGCTGGTGTTTCTTTCTGAGTAGCGAGCAAATATTGAGAGGTACGCATTTTCTTTGGATGACCTTGAAGTTTTTTCTAACGATGTCAGAGGCTAAAATAAATTTAATCAATAAGTTTAGCAGTGGTCAGAGTGGCAACAAAGGATAAAATGAAGAAACTCTTTATTTATTTCAATATTTCGATTTCGCAGAGCTAATTATATGCTTGAAATGTCACTTTTAGTGAGCCCTAGTGAGTTAGGATATCGAGAACATAATTTATTGTGCCGCGGACTTGCCATTTAACATCGATATTGTGCAAGAGTACCGAATATATCTTTTGATCTTCCATGGCACTTTTATAGGCAGGCCGAGGATCCTGTTCTAACACGTTATTGAGTACCTCTTCAAAATCAGGGTAAGTATTAAGTGCAGTCTTGAGCTTCAAATATGCGAGCGGTGAATAGTTAACGTGCATTATTTTTGCGGGCGCACCTTCAGCATATCCAGAAATTGCGTCGGTAACAGAGTCTGCATAATGTATATAGGGTTTAATATCGATAATGGGCGTTTGATCAAGTAAATCGACACCCGCCACTACGAGCTCATTGCATTTATTGAGCCCAATGTTTTTTACCACAGAAAGACCGATAGGGTTTGGCCGGTAGGTACTTCGACTAGCAAATACGCCGACTTTTTCATTGCCTCCTAAACGCGGCGGACGAACTGTATCTTTCCAACCGCTTTGTATATTTTCATGAAAAATAAAGCTTATCCATAAATGTGAAAATGCCTCTAAACCTCTACATGCGTTAACAGGATTGATATCAGATGCAAATTGAATTACCCCCGTTGCTCTGCTTAGCGCTTGAGATTGTCGAGGGATCCCGAATTTTTGTTTAAATGGCGTTGCAATGACACCTATCGAACGAATCTCAAATGTCTCTGCGTTCTTGTTTCTTAAACTTTTATTTGGATTAGACATGCGGGCTAAGTAATTGCTGAAAAAACGCCTTACCTAATTTCTCTGCATGTTTAACGTTTCGCAGCGGTATGTTTTCAGGGTTTGGAAAAGTTTCCAATGCCGCCTCCAGACTTTCTTCTCGAATAAGGTGCAATATTGGAAAAGGAGAGCGGTTAGTATAATGACTTGTTGCATCGGCAGGGGCATCAGCAAACATGTAATCAGGATGAAATGTTGCTAACTGAAAAACGCCTTCATATCGCTCTTGTTTTAAAAGTCGATTAGCAAGGTCAACTATATCTAAATAATCAAAGAAATCCTTGGTACCCTTAGAAATAATAAGTAGGGTTGTTTCGATATCACTATTGTTTTCCAATAGCTGCATTTCATCTAATAGTGCTTGAAGAATCAATGCGCTGTCTGTTTCTTCAGTTGCAAGCGTACGAATACGGCCATTTTCTCGTTCTTTGCGCGCAAAGGGACAAAAATTCTCCCCAATAATCACTTTATCAACCCAATGTAATGTTTGTTCAACCGCGGTGTTATTTGTCATATTAGTTTTCGCTCAACGGTGTCTTTTTTGTATTATGGCTGTGGAATTTGACATAGGCTTCGAGTGTGTTTTCAATTAGGCTGGCTACGGTCATCGGTCCAACGCCGCCAGGTACCGGGGTGATCCAATCAGCACGTTCTTTTGCAATATCGAAATCAACATCTCCGGTTAGCTTGCCGTTTTCTAATCTATTTATACCTACATCGATTACTATTGCACCTTCTTTGATCCATTCACCAGGAATAAAATGTGGCTTACCTACTGCTACGACTAACAAATCAGCACGCATGACATGTTCTTTAAGTTGCTTGGTGAATTTATGACATGTGGTTACGGTGCAGCCGGCGAGCAAAAGTTCTAAGCCCATAGGACGGCCGACAATATTAGATGCTCCAACAATAACTGCATCCAACCCTTTGACTGGGCGTTTTGTTGCCTCAATCATGCTCATAATGCCCTTCGGCGTGCAGGGCCTAAGTGCAGGGATGCGTTGGGCTAATCGGCCAATATTATACGGATGAAAACCATCAACGTCTTTGTGCGGATGAATGCGCTCGAGTACTTTCTCTGCATGTAAACCCGCGGGTAACGGCAATTGCACTAATATGCCGTCAATAGTTCCATCGACATTTAACTCATCGATTAACGTTAGTAATTCTTCCTCAGAGGTATCCGCCGGGAGATTAAATGACTTGGAAATAAACCCCACCTCTTCACACGCTTTGGTTTTGTGACTGACATATACTTTCGAAGCTTCGTTGCTGCCTAATAAAACGACGGCCAATCCGGGCATTCTTCGGTTAGCTTCTTTTAATGTATCAACGTATGCACGGACGTTGTCTCTAACATGTTTGGCAATTTTTTTGCCGTCTATTAAATGAGCTGTCATTGAGTATTCTTTTATTGCAATATTTCTATGTGAGTAGTGTAATAAAATCAGCCATTAAAATACACTCTTAAAGCGTCAAGTTGTGCGCTTTTTAATCAACTGTAAAAAAACTTAAATTGATCGTAAAAAGTATTTGACGATACGTAGGCGAATCGGTAATATGCGCCCCCCGTAGAGGTAGTGAACTACTCCTTCGGTGTCGGTGAGTGGCGCAGCTTGGTAGCGCACCTGGTTTGGGTCCAGGGGGTCGTAGGTTCGAATCCTATCTCACCGACCATTTACTTATTTATTCGGTGAGGTTCCATAGCTCAGCTGGATAGAGCAACGGCTTTCTAAGCCGTGGGTCGAAGGTTCGAATCCTTCTGGGACCACCATTCGAGTTCAAGTAAATGGTGTAAGTGAAAACAGTGGTGGGCGTAGCTCAGTTGGTAGAGCTCTGGATTGTGATTCCAGCGGTCGTGGGTTCAAACCCCATCGTCCACCCCACTTTTTTTGCAAAGTTCG
>JBLHOI010000136.1:0-6004 GCA_047621375.1 Glaciecola sp. | reverse complement strand
GTCAGCGGTTACACAAACATTGCGCAGCAATTTTGATCGTCCAACGGGCGACCCGAAGGGAGAGGCGCTAGTGTCGAATAATCCCGCTAGGCTCCACCAAACAAGTAAAAAAGCCGTGCCTTTGGGTGCGGCTTTTTTATTGTCTGATAGTTATTGGGAAGGAGTTTAAGCTCTCGGTTCACAAGGAGCGCAGCGACGCAGAGCGCCCATCAGGGCGACCCCAACGGGGAGAGGCGCTTGCGCCGAATAATCCCGCTAGGCTCCAC
Organism: Glaciecola sp.; assembly: GCA_047621375.1. Classification (GTDB taxonomy): domain Bacteria; phylum Pseudomonadota; class Gammaproteobacteria; order Enterobacterales; family Alteromonadaceae; genus Glaciecola. Next base: position 5,738 of record JBLHOI010000136.1, on the reverse strand, counting down.
CAAATATAAAACCCTGCATCGTAAGATGCGGGGTTTTTATTTGGGCGAATGTTAATGAGCTGAACCGCTGATAAAATTGCTAGGAGCAATTTTAGTCAATCATATGAAATATGATGATCCGAAGGATGAAATACATGGATGTATTCCACAAAGCGGTTACACAAACATTGCGCAGCAATTTTGATCGCCCAACGGGCGACCCGAAGGGTGAGGGCGCAGCCCGAATAATCCCGCTAGGCTCCACCAAATATAAAGCCCTGTATCCTAAGATATGGGGTTTTCTATTGGGTAGAGGAAAGTTTATTTAACCAAGCGAAGTGGTTTTGCTTTTTGGGTCAGTGCATTTTGTAGATAGATAATACGCATGTTTTATTTGGTAGGATAAAGACTTACCTACAGCGTTACGTTCAAGCACTAGACCTAAGTATTATGGAGTAGATGCGGACTTAATCAATTCACGCGTTATCTTTACAGCGTTAACGACACTGTCTATCGCAATCCGTTCATCGGTGCCATGTATCGTGCTCGTGAGATTGAAATCTATAGTGTAGGCATGGAAGCGATATATATTATCGGTTAGGTTAGCGTAGTGCGGCGTATCCGATGATGCTGTCATTAAGCCTGGCGCAACAATGGCATTGGGAAATACGCTTAATACAGACCATGCGATTTTTTTAAACCCAGGGTGATTTTTATCTGCTATCGTCGGTGATTTTTTCCACGCCTTTGAGGTCACGACAATATCTGGATCATTAATAGTAGCATTAACGGCAATGATTAATTGTTCTACCGACGTGCTAGGCAGCAATCTAAAATTAATTTTTGCTTCAGCCGTTTGCGGCACCACATTTTCCTTTATGCCCGAATTGAACATTGTTATTGCCGTAGTGTTGCGAACCAGTGTTGAATTAACTGGATCTTTACTTAATTGACTAGCTAGCAAGCCACTAGTCAACCATTGATTATCAAAGATAAACCCCGTAACGCCGTCAATATGTGGCGCAAGTGTTTCCAACATATCACTAACCGGCGATTTCAAAGTGGCTGGAAACGGATTTTCATGTAAGGCGATTACCGCTTTAGACAATTTAACGATTGAGTTGTTTTTCGGAGGCTGCGATGAATGGCCACCCTGACCTTTAGCGGTAAGGGTTAGAGTGACATAGGTTTTTTCAGCTAAGGCGATCATTGCCATCAACTGACCGTCAAGTAATGGATACGCATCGACAATAAGACCTCCCTCACCAATCATATATTCAAGACGTATGTTTTTGCTGGCAATCAACGCTGAGATGTTAGCCGCCCCAGTATTGCCGCCAATCTCTTCGTCGTGGCCAAAGCTGAACAACATAGTCCGTTCCGGCTGAAAACCTTCTGAGAGCAGTTTTTCGATAGTTTCTAAGGTAGCAATCACTGACGCTTTATCATCGATTGCGCCGCGCCCCCATAAGTAACCATCAGCAATGACGCCGGCAAATGGTGGCTGTTGCCAGTCGTCTTGGGTACCCGGCTCGATAGGCACTACATCGTAATGGGCGTCCATCAATACTGGGAGTAAGTCACTGTTAGTACCCTGCCAAGTTAATAGTAAGCTGTAGGTTGCAACGGTTTCTACCTCTAGACTGGAAAAGGTCAGCGGGTAAGTTTTTTTTATAAATGCTAAAAACTGCTTGAACTGGCTGTAATCAATCGCTGTTATATCTTGATGACTGACGGTTTGAAATTGAATGGCTGACATCAAATTGGCCACCTCAGAGGGTATAGTCTTTGAGTCTGATTCTGCTACGGCTGGTAATGAGGAGGCAAGCATGCCGACTAGAAACAATATTAAAAAAGAGAAAAGTCGAAAAACAGCTAGAGTAGGCTGAGAAAGATAAGATAGTGTAATATTCAAGTCAGTACCTTTTGGTCGTTTACTATTGTGTATGCATAGCACTCTAATCGTTAGTGCGCAGTAAATTCTGCTGAATCTAGCAATTTTTCTGCACAAGACTTTGATTATCCAAATCCACATAGAAATTAGGTTGCTGGTAGCTTAACTAGCCGGCCCGACTAGCAGCAATCTATTAAGGCATGTAAAAGCCACGGCTTACCACCGTCATTGTTGATTAGCCCTTTGCTGCAGTATCATTCAATGTAAATCACAATGATGTCGACAACGTACAGTGATGAGAAATTGTAGTTAGCTACCAATTATCAGGCAGCAGCCCATCAAATCTGTAGATAGTTACCCTCGAAAAGTGAAGTGTAAGGAGTTGCAATAATTAGCAGAAAGCAGTCCTATCTATGGCTAGTATTAGGGCATGGATACAGGAAGTACTAGTTTGACACATGAGGAATTTATTGCCGTGCTTATTCTCTGGCGTGTGGATTTGGATAATCAAAGTCTTGTGCAGAAAAATTAAGAGATTCAGCAGAGTTTGCGCCACTTGAATGGTTATAGTCCTAATAATTCAAACTTATAATCAATGTATGGGTACCCGCTTGAATATTGCACCATCCTATCTTCCTCCCAGCACAGATGAAATGGCCTCTCGACTCGCTAATGTAAGAGCGGCGATGGTGGACAACTATTTAGATTATTTTGTTTGTGTCGACCCAGATAATATTTTTTGGCTAACTAACTTTGCCAATTTCGTGCACGAGCGACCTTTCGTGTTGGTAATTAGTCATGTGGGAATCATTCAATTTGTAGTGCCAAAATTAGAGTTGCCGCATGTTAGAACCCGTGCCGTTGGCGATATTGAACTAATTGATTACTGTGAATTTCCTGCCCCTGTTGGGGAAGAGTGGAGCGATAGTTTATCAAGCTTATTTAAGTCTAATAAGCGAGTAGGTGTTGAAGAAACCTGCCCACATTTTATTCACAATGCGATACCTGGGAAGATAATTGCTTCTGACGCAGTCGATAGGTGCCGTTATGTTAAATCTGACTATGAATTAAGCCGAATTGTTTATGCTAGTAATATCGCTATTGATAAAATAGATCGTATTTTAAAAGAGGCAAAACCAGGGCAGTCAGTTATACAGATAAATAGTAATGCTAATAAGCTTACATTGTTACAACTGCTGATCGACCAGCCTGAGCTAAATGCATTAGCCACCCATGTGGGGTTTGTTATTCAACCACCTTCAATTTCAGATGATCCACATAATTTTACTAATATAATGGGTCTCAACTTAGAAGAGGGTGGGCCTAATATTGCGTTGGTTAATGGTGTGATGAATGGATATGGCACTGAGATAGAAAGGACTTTTTTTCTAGGTCATGTGCCAGAAAAAGCAAAACATCCTTATGCAACTATGATGGAAGCACGTCATCTAGCCTATGAGTTATGTAAGCCAGGCAACAGTATGCATGAGCTAGATTTAGCCGTGAATAGTCATTTTAAGAAAGCGGGTTATGGCGAGAATTTATTGCATCGTACCGGTCATAGTATTGGTGTCACTGGCCATGAAGGACCATTTTTAGCGGAAGGATTTCACGAGGAAATTCAGCCTGGCATGTTGTTTACTATTGAACCCGGTATTTATCTCTCTGGCGTAGGTGGCTTTCGTCACAGTGACACTGTACTTGTTACGCAATCTGGTAATCAAGCACTAACCCCATATCCTGATAGCTTAGAAGATATGACGCTGCCTATCGGGATGCTCGCTTCAATAAAATTTGAGCGGCTACGCATGCCGTTAATGCGCTTGTACGCAAAACTGAAAGGTTTGCCAATTAGCTAATCAGGGTATGTCACAATGAAAACTGATATACAGTATCCGTGGGAGTTATATTCCCGTGGGTGTCGCGGGGCTTTCCTAGCTGTCCTGTTTTGGTATCTACCAATATAGAGAGCCAAACGTATATAAAGCCAAGCACACTATAATAAACTGTTATATTTAAGGAAGAGTATGAAGGTTTCAATATCATCAAACATCAACGTTTCTGCTGATGAAGTTTGGAAATTAGTAAAAAGAAGCAGTACTTTACTGTACGTCACGCGTGGATTGATGGGGTTTAAATCACTAGCATCAGATTTGCCGAGTGAGTGGCAGCAGGGCAACACTGAAAAACTAAGAATAATGCTATTTGGTATTATTCCCGCTTGGAGTCATCAAATCAGTTTCAAAGATATTTCTGACTCAAAAATGACTATGTTGACCCATGAATCTGGCGGTGTAGTTAAAACTTGGAATCATAATATCATTGTGAAACCAGTCGATAAAAATAATTGTTATTACACTGATGACGTTGAAATCAAAGCAGGCATTTTTACACCTATAATATGGTTGTATGCACATTTTTTTTACCGGTATCGTCAACTTAGATGGCTGTTCTTGATTAAACAAAGTGCAAAATAAATATAACAAGTGCCATCTCATCCAAGCTGTTGTGGAAGGCGTTAACTACACAGGAATTACATGCTCATAATCAGCGCACTGCTTTTAATTTTCATAGGTTTAGTACATTCATATCTAGGTGAGAAGCATATTCTTACTCGTCTATTTAAAAGAGAGCTACCGAAGTTGTTTGGCAGTGATATATTAACCAAACAAGTCCTTCGCTTTGCTTGGCATTTAACGACTATTGCTTGGTTCGGTTTTGCAGCAATATTAGTAGTACTATCCAGCGGTTCGCCTGATTTTTTTAAGACATCTCTTTATATTATCTCCTTTGTTTTTCTAATTAGTGGGGCAATGTCTTTTGGTTACACTAAAGGCAGGCATTATTCCTATTTTGTATTTTGGGCTGTAACGATTATATGTGGATATGTTGCAAGTGCTAGTTAACGAAAATCGACATAACCTCCCTTTGGCCTAGACGCTGCTAAATCTGCGTCTATAAAATATGCGTTATTTCTCTTTCAGTTCCCAATCGATAGTAGACCTTATGGCGTTGTTTTCACCCAGTGCGTGTCAATAAAAGACGAACGCGGACTTTCTTATAGACGGTGCAGGGTGGCAGTATATGAGGCTTAAACTTTCAGCTGTGATGCGTTGTCAAATCGCTTACGCTTTAATCGGTTTTATTTTTAATGTCGTTAGTATTTTTACGCTAAATATTTGCGGATATTTGTTAGCGCCAACCAATCCATTTATTGGCGCAGCGGCTATGTTGTTATATTTTGGTTTTGTTCTAACGGGCTATTACAACTTTGTAAAACTATATAGAACACTAATGGCATTATCTATTTTGGTCTTTGGTTATGGCGGTATTGTCTTGCATGTTGTAAGGCTAGTAGGTTCTGCTGAGTTGTATGTTTCATTTTACGTAGGGGTACTAGCTGTTGTTATTAATGCCGTAGGGTTAGTACTTAATTTTATAGCTGTTTTTGGATTATATGAACAGAGCGAGAAGGTAGTTTAGCATTTGGATTTATCACCGCTGGGTGGATGATTGTGATATTTTTTATAGGCACGACCAAATGAGGATTGGTCTTCGTAACCGACAGCGATAGCCACTTCCAGAATTGAAATTTTACCTAGTTTTAATAATTCATGGGCAGCGTCCATTCTTTTTTGTAATAAGTATTCTGTAATACTTAAGCCATAACTACTTTTAAATGTATTGGCCATCACACTACGAGAAAGGCCAATAATTTTGGCTAAGTCTTCCATACCGGGTGGCGAGGCAAGATTGTTGTTAATGCACTGAAGTACTGTGCTCATCGCTTGTGCTTTATGCCTGGGTAGATTGTTGTCGAGTTCAAATATTTCCTCAGGTGATGTAATTAATTCACTAAAATAGC
>JBLHOI010000135.1:0-6037 GCA_047621375.1 Glaciecola sp. | reverse complement strand
CCACATAAGGCTCTACCTCTTTGGATAGCGGTTTAAGCAACTTTGCAAGGACTCTTATTTTTGCTTTTGGCAGAGAACGATTGCCCGTAGTGGACATAATGGAAGTCAGGCTGTTTACTCTATTGGGAGCTTTTAAAGCCATACATTGGGCGATCATACCACCCATTGAGACACCAACAATATGAGCTTTATCGATATCTAATGCATCCATCAGAGCTAAGGTATCATCAGCCATATCGTCCAATAAGTAAGGCGCATTAACTTTTTTGTTAAACAAACTATTACCGATAAAATCCCACGTACTTGGTACAGGATAGTCAGTCAACCAAGTGCTTTCGCCAATATCACGATTGTCAAAACGAATGACCCTCAACTTATTACTGGCTAACAATTGGCAAAACTGATCGCTCCAATGGATCATCTGGGTGCCCAAGCCCATAATTAAAATCATGACCGGATCGCTAGGGTTGCCAAAACTATCATAGGTAATTTGCAAACCATTAGCGCTGATTTGCTGTGCAACATGGTGCTGAATGTTATCTGCTATCATGAATAGTATCTCGGGCTAAGCAGCAAAATTAGCAGGCTTCTGAACAGGGTAAGAAGGGGTGATAAAAATGGGTTGGCTAACTTAATAATTTGTACTTTTGTACTCATAAAACTTCCTAAATAACGGGCTAATCTTGCTCTAAAAATTTCTTAAGGACTGCAGACTCTTTCATTTTTTGCTTTACAAACTCCTCTAGCTCTTTCGCGCTTTCAGATATGCATTGGGTAAAACTAGCTAAATCAGGCATCAAATTTAGCGCGCTATAGGGCTAGTAGAAATGCGTCCAGAAACTAATATTTGTAGCAACTAATTAAACAATATTACTCTGCATCTAGCTTTCAACTTAGCTTTTAATTCACATCTTTAAGCAGTTCGTCAATAGCGCGTTCTAACTGTTGATCGCGGCCAGCAGCAATGACACTCGGTAGATTTTTAACAATGATATCAGGCGAGGTCTGATTGTTTTCTAACCATTCACCAGCCTGATTTTTTGCACTTACTGGAACTACACCCCACGTCACTCCCATAGGTAGTCGTTCCCATCCTGCAAAGCTGCAAGTACCTGGCACTGGCATGCCCACAGACTTACCAATTTTCAGGTCGGTGTAGCCGCTGGCATAACAGTGTCCGTCGCTGTACATCGATTCATTGAACAATGAAATAACTGGTTTGGTATAACGCGATGTCGGCTCACCACCGACGACTTTATCAGCAGTTTCATAAGTAAGAAAACTCTCCCCCGCAAAGAACATCATCAAATCAGCAACTAAATCACCGCCACCGTTAAACCTCGTGTCAATTACCATGGCCTTTTTATCAAAGAATCGTCCCATCATGTCATCGTATATACTTCGATAAGGACCGTCTCCCATGCCGGGTATGTGGACATAACCAAGTTCACCATTGCTTCGCTCTAACACGTCGGTCTCGTTAATTTTTACAAAACGCGAATATAGCAATCGACTCTCTTCGTCTAACTTAATCGGTTTTACGGTAATTTGTGAGTTGGTTTTAGTCTTAGCATCAAAAATATCCAGTAGCACGAATTTGCCAGCTTTGCGATTTAATAGCGCAGCCCAATCCATGTCTTGAGTGATTGCTTTATCGCCTATTTTGGTAATTATACTGCCTACGCTTATGTCAAAATTAGCTTTGTCTAGCGGACCATTGGTAACCACTTCGGTTATTTTTATTCCATTACCGCTGTAAGAGAAATCGTAAAAAACACCTAAAGAAGCAGTTTCATCAACGTCATCTGATGAAACTCGATAGCGCGCACCAGAATGCGAAACATTGAGCTCGCCTAGCATTTCGCTCAACAGGTGAGTAAATTCATAAGGAGTAGCAACATGACTGACTTTCGGTTTATACTCCTCTCGCATGAGCGCCCAGTCAACGCCATGAAACGTGGGTTCATAGAATATTTTAGACGTTCGCAGCCATACATGGTCAAAAGCAGTTTCGCGGATCTCATTGTGATCCACCACCATTTTTTCGCTAATTTTGACTACTTCTTTTTTACCCTCTTCTAAATCAAGTTTAGCGATACCGCCTTTACTTAATAAATAGAGATTCTCCATTTTGGGATCCCACATTAAGCTGCCGCCTTCGGCTCTGAGTGATATGGCTTTTTTGGTTTCCTGAGTACGAAGGTCGGTCTGCCACAAATCGTATTTATCTTCAAACGCAGACAAATAGTACAATTTATCTGCGTCTTTATTAAGCACAGCATCAGCTAGTTTTGATGAATGAATGGTGAGGCGTTTAACCCGTCGTTCTATGCCGTCCCATTGTATTTCCAAATCCTGTACTTTGGCGTTGTCGTCATCTTTTTTGTCTTCTTGTCCTTTTTCACTATCATCATCCTTTGCCGTAGATGACATTTTTTTTGCTTCTTCCTGTGAGGTTTCTATCGCCTCCATTAATGCAAAGTCATTTTCGCTCAGGTTGAATCTATCCCACTCGAGTTGGGTAAAAAACAGTGAATAGACGTCCTTTTGACTGCGTCCACTTGTTGCGTAACTTTTTAAGCCTTCACGATTACTAAACCAGATAATTTGTTTACCGCCATTTACCCATTGAGGCGCGGTATCGTAATAGCCACTTGGAATTAATGTTCGCATTGCATGGTCGCCCGAAGCACTTACTAGAGCAACATCCGAGTTCTGTAATAATTTATTAAACTGCAATAATATCCATTGACTATCTGGACTCCAGCTAAATACTTGATCACCATCTCGGAAATGGATGCTATTGTCAGCCGCAACCACTGTCACGCTTTTATTGGTCGCAAGGGTCATTACTTTCATGGTGAGGCGGTCTTCAATAAACGCGATTTTGTCGCCATCTGGCGATATTTTCGGTTGATAGTTGTCACTTTTAGTATCTAACAAAGGCGTTTCTTGGATGAGCGTTGCAGCATAAAAGAAGGGTTCTTGCTCTCTGACTTTGCTCGCCTTGAATATACTCCACTTGCCACCGCGTTCTGATGCGTATACCAAATAATCTCCCTTAGGAGAGAAACTTAGCGAGGCTTCCTGGCTAGCTGTTTGCGTGATTTGCTTAGTAAAACTGCCGTCAATTGAACTGACAAAAACATCACCTCTTGAAATAAACGCAATTTCTTTGCCACTGGGTGATATTGCCATGTCAGAAATTTCACCGTCAACGGCAAGCAAAGATTCACTGTTATCGGCGTCTTGGGTACGAATGCTGACATTCAACTTTGTCGCTTTTGCCCCTTCTTGCATAGTAAATAACTCACCATGATAGCTAAAAACCAGGGTTTCTTTTGATTTTGATAAAAATCTAACGGGATGAAGTTTGAAATCAGTAATCTGTTGATTTTCACTTGGGTTATTCAAACTCAGCTTGTGGACATTAAATGTGCCGCTTTGTTCACTTAAATAGTAAATACTTCGGTCATTGTCAGTGTAGATAGGGTTGCGATCTTCACCGATAAAAGTAGTAATTTGTGTGTGGTTACCGTTTGCTGTGTCGTAGGTCCAAATATCGCGTGTGGCCGCACTGATATGATGTTTACGCCATGGGTTATCTGCGCCAAGATCTTGATAAACAAACTGACTGCCATTGTTATTAAATTGAACCTCTTCGGCCGATACAGTTAACACTTGCGCTACGCTTCCTCCTGTTGCAGGCACTGAGTAAAGTTCAGGCAGCCGCTGAGTCGGATACTGGCGATGCTCAACGGTATCCATTCGGTTACCTTTAAACAAAATTGCTGTATTATCGGCAGTAAAGGTGTAGGGCTCTTCGTCACTCGAATGGAAAGTAAGTCGTTTAGCGGCTCCACCGAGAGCGCTCATTAAGTAGATATCAAAGTTGCCATAACGGTTTGACGCAAAAGCAATATTTTTACTGTCGCTGCCCCATACGGCTTTATAGTCATGGGCTTTGTGAAAGGTCAAACGATTGGCCTCACCACCGTCACTAGAAACCGAATATATATCCCCTCTATAGGTAAAAGCAATACGGCTTCCATCAGGCGAGATAGTTGGGTAGCTGACCCATTGCGGATTAATATCGGCAACGCTGGCAAAACTCAACATTAGTATGCTAACTAAACAAAATAAACGTTTCATATTATCCTTATTAATGATCTCATTCTTGTTATTAATGGCTTGTATTGTTGCAAAGAAAGAACCGCTATAGTCTAAAGCAAATTCCCTTTTTATAACAATAGCATAAGAATTTATATTAGTTTAAATACAAAGCCTTTCGTGGCCCAGGTACATTGGATACGATGCCATTTTTGGCCGCTGCTTTGGGCAACACAATGGGCGCTGCGGAAGACGAGTCAACCCATGCTATGACCCAATATGGTCACTCAATACTGCATCAATAATCAAACGAACTACACCTTAAGTTCGCCAATTAACTCCTTTTGCGAGGAAATTCAGACTTTTAGCTATGGAACTATGTTTCATAGCTATCTATTTAATTGTGCAATAGGGAACTAATATTTTTCCTATTAGCTATCTCATTATTTGCGATGATGGATCTAAAATGCACAAATCAGCCGGTAGATATGAACAAGATGCATTTTTGAAAATTAGCTGACTAAAACATTACGCTAATTTAGTCTTTCTTCGTAATTACCAATTCTATTTTCTTACTTTCACCAGCAAACCACTTTTGTACATAAATGCTACCAATCACTGGCGGCATGCCATCTTGGGGTATCTCTTTATAGCGAACACTATTTTTATTCTGCTTTTCGAACTCAAATTTAACTTTCTTTTCAGACATTCATGCTCCGATGATTTTGTTGGTTACAGTGCTTTTTACCTAATTTAGGAGGTAGCACAAACCTGAACCCACTTGTTGAATAGGTCAGGCATGTGCTTTATTTTTCTATATATGTCGAAACGAAGCTTTCTCATACCGAGGTAAATTAAATAACGATTACTCTTTTATTGATAAAGCAGGCAATTGACTTCTAGCCACCAATTTATTAAAAGCAGTCACTTCCGTTTTCTGAATTTCGCTCAGTTTTTCTAGCTGAACATCAATTTTCACATATATCTCTTGGCTCAACTCAAGCACTTGATCCGTCGGTGGATAGTCACCAACTGCAACTTGCGACTTCACGCCCATCAACGAATTCAACAATCGACCAGGAAAATTCAACGGGTCCTGATTGCTTTGATTCTTAGTTTGGTACAGTGCCTCTTCCACTGTGGTTAAGCTAAGCTTCAAGGCTTCTCCAGCATCAATTAATACCTTCTCATTTTCTTTTTCAGGGTCAAGCGCACCCGTGAACTGATTAATTTTTGCGTAATAGTCTCTAATTTCCTTAATGCTCGCGGTAACTTGACCAATTTTTTCATTAGCCTGTAGCAGAAAATCGAGTTGCGCTTTAAAGTCAGCTTGTGTCGTGGACATACGCGGGTCTTTTTGAATGCTAAACGCCACCATTTGAGTTAACTCACCGAGCTTGAACTCTGCGGTATAATCTCCAGGAATAGCTTTCGCGCCTTCAACACCGCCAGCCCACACAATCATTCCCTCAAAGTCTTTGGCTTTCTCGTATTGCATATCCCATACAAATCGGTTGAATCCCTTAGTTAATTCCAGTTTTTCATTGGACTCTTTGCTGTCTGTTGAAAATGATTTCACTGTATTTTTTGCTGAATCATAGATGATAATACTCAATGCGTCAGTACTCTCACCCGACGCATTTTGCACTGATTTGTTTTTATCAGCACTATCTGCACCTTCAGTTCCCTCATCATCCATTTTTTCACTAGCATGCTTGGGCTTATCTTTTACCAAAAAATCGAAAATCACGCCATTTGGTGCATTCATCCCAGCGTTACCTGGCTGATCGCTAACACGGCCCTCTAAACGATGCGACGTTCCAGGCGCATAGACATGCATAAGTTCATCTTCATGTTTGCGCTGATACTGCTGAAGCCAGCTGGTATCGTCCATTAACCAGAACGACCGTCCTTGGGTAGCGATAAT
>JBLHOI010000134.1:0-6064 GCA_047621375.1 Glaciecola sp. | reverse complement strand
TTTTTGTAACCTCATGTGATTCGGGTGCAATGGTAATTGATATGTTGTGTAGTCATGGCAATAACAATACACCGTTATGGCAGCGTATATATTGGACTGCAGGTGTGGGTATTATCGCTGCCGTGCTGCTGCTGTCTGATGGCATTAGTGCATTGCAAACCATGACAATTGCCAGTGCTCTGCCTTTTGCTGTCGTACTCCTAATCGCTATGTTTGGTTTGATAAAGGCGCTAAGAGTCGAGGCTTTTAAGCAAGATAGCCAGCAACACACCACTAACGTAATGCAGGGTAACGGCAATGATCAGAATTGGAAGGAGCGTTTGAAAAGCATCGTTGATTTTCCAAGTAAGAAAAGAGTGACACAATTTATCAATGACGTTGGTTTATCTGCTTTTTTAGCAGTAAAACAAGAACTAAAGGACTTAGAAATAGAAGCTGAGGTAGAACATACGAAAAAGGGAATCACTATTTTTGTTAAACAAGGTGAAGACCAAGGGTTTAGTTACGCGATCCTTCCTAAATTGCATGCTCAACCTGATTTTGCAAATGATAGCGATGATGACAACAATGACGTTTATTATCGTGCAGAAGTTCATCTTGGTGAAGGTGGCCAAGATTATTGTGTAATGGGCTGGTCAAAAACAGCTTTAATCAACGATGTTGTTGACCAATACCACAAACACTTGTATTTTCTGCACCTGATGAGATAAGGATAGTTAAATTTAATGTTGAAAAAAGATGAAGAATTGTTGGTAGCATTACGAAAAATCATTCGTGCTATCGGTATGCGCTCGCGTCAATTAAGTAAAGAGGTCGGATTGACCGGCCCGCAATTAATGATCTTGCAGAAGGTTGGTAAACAAACAGGTGTTATGGTTCGAGAAATAGCCGAGGACATCAACCTTAGTTCGGCTACTGTCACCAATATCCTTGATCGTATGGAAGCAAGAAACCTAGTTGAAAGAATAAGAAGTACTACCGACAAACGAAAGGTCGGTGTGTTTTTAACACATGAGGGAGAGAAGGCGCTGTCAACCGCTCCGTTACCATTACAAGAACATTTTACCAACCGCTTTAAAGCGATGGAAGAGTGGGAACAAAGCCAAATGGTAGCGACACTGCAACGTATTGCATTAATGATGGATGCGCAACATGTAGACGCCTCTCCAATACTCGAAGTTGGAAACATTATTGAGAAATACAATGAGTCTTAGCCACTAGTTTAACAGCCCAGAATTCCTAAATAGTTTTTGACGCTACTATTTGTGCAAAAGGATCTGCTTCAATCCATTCATTACTTTAGCAATGATGCATCGTAGCCAATATAATTTTTGGCTACGATACCGTTAATATTATCCGGTCCGACCTTACACATAAACAAATTGTTTTGCGCTCACTAGCAAAACATCGTCATGCACTCGACTCTATTGAGGACAAAGCAAATAACAGTAGTCCTATGTGAAGCGTTGCTGCAAATACTTAATGATTTCAGAGGACTCGTATAACCATTTAACTTCTTCACCTGTTTCAATGCGTAGACAGGGTGATTGGATTTTTCCGCCGCCTTGTAACATCTCATCACGATATGGTGATCCGACAGATACACTTCGTTTAACAATAGGTAGGTTCATCTTATACATTGCGCGGCGCGTTTTAATACAGAAAGGGCAGGCAAAAAATTGATAAAGGGTGAGTTCTTTTAGGTCTTTTTCAACTTGCTGTTGTGCCTCCTTCGTGCGCTTTAATTTTGTTCCGCGGGTAATGACATCAAAAAAAGCAATGATGCCACCGAGTAAGTTACGAATTAAGGTAATTATGAAGCTCATTGAGACTGCTTTATGAGTGGCTTTAAGAGAGGTCTGAGTATACCTAAAACTGGTTTAAAACTATATGGAGAGGTAATACACAAATACAATTAAGTTAAGTAATCTGTAAACAATCCTGCGTTGCACTAATTGTCATAGCTACTTTATTCACTTTTACGTGGCTTTAGACACCGGCTCTGACGGCAACTGAATCAACTGACCAATTGCTTACCCCGAATTGCGGACATAAACGTCGCTAGGATGACAAAGCTAAGAGACATTAGTAAAGCTAGAGAAATAGTGCTCATCAACGCTGGATTACTCTCAGCGGTAAAATTAGCGTCTCCGATATAATAGTGGATCATCAAATTAACCAAACTCATGCCAACTAAATTACCTATAGTACGCGACAGATTCATAGATGCTGAAGCAACACCAACCTCTTGTTCTTTTACTGCACCCATTATTGCGCTGTTATTAGGGGTTGAAAATAGACCAAAGCCTAAGCCAATTAAACCTAATGAGCCACCAATATAAAATGCGGTTGTTTGCGTATCTATCTGGTTCAGAAACATAAAACCAATAGCCACTATAAAACACCCCAAAGTGGCAATGACTCTAGGTTGGAAACGGTCAGATAATTTACCTGCAATGGGGGCTATGATAGCCATACAAAGCGCCTGCATTAACAATATTTGACCTGCATATGCGGGGCCAAAACCTTTAATATATTGTAGATACAAACTAAGTAAAAAAATAATCGCAAAGTTACTGCCATACATTAAAAACGAGGTCGTTAGCGATAAACTAAATACTCGACTTTCACGAAACATTTGTACTCGGATCAAGGGTTGTTTATCACGACTTTGATGCACAACAAAGCCGACTAAGCTAAGCAAAGAGAGAACCAGTAAACCGATCCCTAATAAGCTGGGTAATTTACTTAAGCCATAAACTAAAGTGCAGGCAAAAGTAATAAATATACCGGACCCGACCCAATCAAAACGCGAATGATGTTCATTTTTCCATTCCCCATGTAGCTTATATTTCATAAATATCAGTAATACGATGACTAAGGGAATTTGGAAATAGAACACAGCGCGCCAACCTAGCAATTCGGTCAACCAACCACCTACCGCAGGGGCCAATGTAAGCCCTATGTATACGCACGCGGCTAGGAAGCCCAGAGCAGCACCTCTTTTCTTGGAGGGCGTCACAGAAGTAATAATCGCGACCCCTGTACTAAAAATCATTGCGCCAGCAGCACCCTGCATAAAGCGCCAAAACAAAATCCAATCAATATTGGTGCCTAAAGCACACATCAACGCACTCAAAGCATTAAGTGAAAGCCCCAGCGCATAAATACGCTTTCTACCGAAGTTGTCTGCAAGTTTGCCAAAAGGCAACATGAAGGCAACATTGGCTAAAATATATAATGTTGGTAACCAAGATACTTTTATTGCATTTGCTTGCAAATCTTCAGCTAAAACAGGAATAGCGACATTCACCGCCGCCATGCCCATCGGCGCAATAAGGTAACCTGCGCAAACCGCAATTAGCGCAATGGTTGTGACGGGAAGTTTTGACAATGAAGGTTCCAAAAAGATTACAGGTTTAAAAAACAAAGACAGTTACGAGAAAATACGCTTATAGCTGATATTAAGACCTTACGGCTTTGCAATAATAGTCACACTTTCATGTTCTTCTGAATATTCAATGACAATATCACCTAGCCTTAACTGCTCAATAATCTGGTCAACTTTTTCTTGCATACTAATTTCTACTTCGCCATAGTCTGTGCCCTCGCGCAAAACGAAACTTTCAACCAGACTCTGTAATGTTTCATTATTAATGGTGTCGAAAGGTATGATCATGCATTAATCCCAGTTTTCTTTGTTGATTCGGTAACTAAAATTCGTTGATGCTGTTCTTCCAAAAATTGAGATATGCGCTCTTGTAACCAAAGCTTAGGGCTAAAAGGAGTACCATGTAAAAATCCAACATGACCACCTCGTTCGCTTAACTCGTAAGCAACTGAATTAGACAACTGGTTATCGTTTGGTACAACTGCTTCAGTCATAAATGGGTCATCTTTGGAATGTAACACTAGCGTATTCGTGGTGATATTTTTAAGCATTGGCATTGCACTGCAATGGGCATAGTAATCGTCGGCACCGTCAAACCCATGTAATCGTGAAGTAACATCCTGATCAAACTCTCTAAACGTAGATAGGTTTTTTACTTCACTCTCATCGATACTCAACACATTGTGCATATCTAAACGCATCATTTTTTCAAGCAAATTGTCTTTCATACTGTTGAGTAAGTAATACTGATACAAACGCGAAAAACCGCGTTGCATGCGAAATGCGCATTCAGCCAGCAGGAGCGGAGCCGAAACAGCGATTGCCGCGCAAATTATTTTTTGCCCAGCTGTTTCACTCAGTAGTTTCAATAACATATTGCCGCCCAATGAATAGCCAATTGCGAATATAGGCAATGCAGGATAGCGTTTTTTAACATGCCTTATAGTTTGCATCGGATCGACGGTTTCACCTGAGTGGTAAGCCCGAGGTGTCATATTTGATTCATGGCTGCAGCCTCTAAAATGCATGAGGGCTACAATAAAACCGTCATTTTTCAAGCGATTTATAAGGTGTCTTGCATAATGCGAATTGACCGAGCCTTCAAGACCGTGAAATACGACCACGACCCCTTTTGCATTTTTTGTCAGGATATTGTCCGGCATACACCACGCTATATCGAGAAAATCACCATCGGGGGTGCTGATGCGCTCGTTAGCTGTATTCAATTCAGGCTTTTTAATCATATATCTAGGCCAAATAGTTTGCACATGCGCATTGCGGGCCCAACTAGGCGCCTTGAACGTCGATGACACGACCTTACCGAATTTACTCTTAAACATATGCTTTACCAATACCTTGATCAACTGTTGTTGCCTTGCTGCATTATTATTTTGAGCAGCAGTGCTACTGGTTCAATTTTCCAGCTCAATTATGTCGCTGCTAACAGCAATAAATTTGTATAGTCTGCATATTCGCATTATAAAATAAGATCCGATGGCCTAATTTCATTCGTGGCCTATTTTTGCAATAAATTCGATCAGAGTATTACATAATTAATTAGTCTACAAACTAGCTTCAAAGGCTGCCGAAGCAACTTCTAACTGTTCCTGTGCATCAAGCCATAACATCTCAATTTCTTCTAACTCTGCTTTACAACTTGCTTGCGTACTTAAGACCAGATTAAGCCTTTTCTTGTTTTCTGTATCATACAAACTAGTGTCACTTAATTCAATTTCTAGCTCCGCTAATTGTTGATTATTCAATTCCATTCGCTTTTCTTCGTGGCTAATCATGTCGCGTAGCTTTTTGGTTGATTGACGAAATTGCGCCTCCATTCGCTTGCGTGTTTTCTTGTCGACGTCACTACTTACTTTTTGTGCTGTCGTGTCTGGGTTTTTATCTATAGATTCGCTAACACTAGTCCCCGGGGCAACGCTAAGTCTATCTGCAGTCTTGTTATTGCTCGCAGAACTAAACAACCATTTTTTATAATCATCCAGATCACCGTCAAATACGTTAACACCACCGGCATCAACAAGATAAAATTCATCACATACGGTTGATAGTAAAAATCTGTCATGCGACACCAAAACCATTGCTCCTTCAAAAGCTTGCAAAGCAAAGGTTAGGGCGTGACGCATTTCCATATCTAAATGGTTGGTTGGTTCATCCAGTAATAATAAATTCGGCTTTTGAAATACAACAAGAGCTAATACGAGCCTCGCTTTTTCGCCACCTGACATAGGTGCAACCGCTTTCAAAGCCTCATTACCATGAAAGCCAAAACCACCTAAGTAGTCTCTTATTTGTTGCTCAGTTTGGGTTTTATCTAACCTAAAAACATGGTCGAAAGCTGAACTTTCTAAGTGTAATAACTCAACTTGATGCTGGGCAAAATAGCCGATCGTTAAGCCGGCAGAGGTAGCATATTCGCCGCGCAGCGGTCGCAATTCCTCCGCTAATAATTTGATAAACGTCGACTTACCTGCGCCATTTTTACCCAGTAGACCAATGCGACTGCCGGGCACTAAATTCATTTTAACTTGCTTAAGAATGATGTTGTCAACGTAACCCACCTGCACCTCTTCCATTCGCACGAGAGGGTTAGGTAATTTTTCAGGTGGCTTAAATGAAAACTGAAATCCGGATGTTTGGTGTACAGGCAAGATGTCC
>JBLHOI010000133.1:0-6080 GCA_047621375.1 Glaciecola sp. | reverse complement strand
GCTACATCAGTTGCTGATGCTTGGCTTATCGGCATTATCATTAGCATAGCTAAGACTGCTGGAGAGATTGATTTGATTGCTGTTTTCATAATGCTCTACCTTTTATATTTAAATGAATAATTACTGCTTTATTACTAGTGATTCATACTGACTACTTCGTGCTTACTGATGCGACTTGCTTGCGCCACGTCTGTTTCAACAGTATGGTTACCTAGTAGGAAAAATTCCTGAGGAACAACAGATAAAAACCTGATGAAAGTGTGATGAAAAACCGATATTGGTGTTTAAACGCTGAAATAATAGGCGAATAGTTAAGTGGGACAAGATAATTGACAGAACAAGCGCCACCTAAAAATGGTTATTTCAGTTTGGGAGACTACTATGTCGATGTGGGTGATCATCGGGTATTCCATGATGCTCAGAGTCGTCACTTAGAGCCCAAAGCCATGCATGTACTGTATCAGCTCGCTTTGTGTGCCGGCGAAACAGCTAGTCGACGAGAGTTAATGGACCAAGTGTGGCATGGACGAGTTGTGGTTGAGGATGCCCTAACACGGATCATCTCGCAGCTTCGTCTAACCCTTAACGACAGTAAAATGCGTCAGGTGATCCAAACAGTCCCTAAAAAAGGGTACCGACTAGCGGCAGATGTCACCTGGTTGACCAGAAAAGAATTTATTAAACTCACTGCAAGCCATAATGCAGGCGCAGGGTTACCCCCATCATTTAGTAAAGGCAAAATTGCAGCACTCTTCGCCGCCTGCTTATTACTTGCTTTGGTGATATTTTCTTTATTACCGCAAACTTCTGAGTCGCCGGACGCGATGACCGAGGCTCTTACTCAGGATATTGAGAAAAATAATGCAAAAACAGAAACTACCATCGCGTTTTTACCTTGGCGAAACCTGACTGGTGATGAGCGCAATGACTACCTTGCTGAGATGCTCCCAGAAGAGCTATCGATCACTCTGGCCCAATCTAATAACGTGAGCGTGCTTGCGCACTATTCTTCGCTTGCCCTTGCTAAAGATCCCCAAGCATTAGATTCTCTGGTAGAACATGCAAAGCTCGAGTATTGGGTAGAAGGCAGTATTACTGAGGCAGATGAACGAATTCGAGTCTTAGTACGATTAGTCGAAAAACAGAGTAGTAACGCGATTTGGTCAGATGTGTATGAAGATGACATGCAACAACTACTGGCCTTAAATACGCGGATAGTGTCGGATATTAATGCACAACTGTTTGGGCAAAACGCTCAAGCTAATTTTACAACCGCCGCCAACAGTGTCGACATTAATGCTTACCAAGCTTATCTTCAGGGTAATTACTGGTGGATGAATGGAAAAACCAGTGAGTGGTTTTCTCGAGCAGAAGCGTCATTCTTAAGAGCAACTCAGTTAGCTCCTAATTTTGCAGAGGCATTTGGTAGTTTAGCGTTTATCTATGCCAGATATAATTATCATGATATCTATATGGGAAAGGCAGTCGCCGTTGAAAAAGCCACTGCGGCTATTGATAAAGCCTTAAAACTTGACCCTAATGACATTAACGCCCTCCTCGCTGGTGCATTATTGGCCACTGAAGACTTGCAATTTGATGCGGCCGAGCAATTAATTAATCAGGCTTTAATTATAGATCCTTCCAATTCCAGAGGCCTTTATGTTTATTCGGAGTTGGCCTTGGCCAAAAATGAGTTTGACGCGGCGCTCAGTTACGCAAATAAAGCATTAAAGATAGATCCTTTATCTCCTTGGATAAATGTAAACAAAGCCATTGTCCATTTTTGGCGTAATGAGTTGGATAAATCGCTTGCTGCAGTTGACTACGCGATCGACATTGATCAAAGTTACACTTGGGCTTATGTTTGGAAAGCCAAAATACTAAGTCAAAGAGGGGATACTTCGGGCGCTATTCAAGCAATGAGAGCATGTTTAGAAATTGATAATGGCTCGCCGGTAAATAGTATTTACTTGGCGCTCCTATATACTGAGGCTGAAATGCCTGAGCAAGCTCAGAAATGGTTCGCGCATACTGCGTCGCTTTATGGCGATTCTCCCGACTCTCGATTTTGGCAAAGCTATTTAAGCTTTATCCAACAAAAAGAAAACGCTGATATTGCGCTACGACTACTAAATCAAGTCACCATAAAAACCACTCGATTTTTTAGTTTAGTACCTTTGCATAAGGATTTGCTTTCATCACAACGCACGCTGATAAAGCAAGCATTACCGCAGTTTTTAAACGCTATTGAACGTCCTAATCAGTCAGGCTTTTGGGTCAATCACCATAATCGCTATAGCGCTTATGCTGCCTTGGCATTGATGCAACAGTTAGACACCATTGAATATGAGCAAAAATTAGATTTACTAAGTAGCCAAATTGAAATTTTTGAGGAGAGAGTCGTTTTGCCACTGCGAGCAGATATCAAATAAAGTGAGATATCTCGCGTTCATAGACAAACTGGTCTGGATTGACGTGAATAACGTTGAACACGATATGTGACAGTTCTATAATGTAGCACTGCTAGCTAGAATCAGAGGATAAAAAGTGACAGACGTCATTCAAGGCAATACACAAATTTCCCAAGAATTAATTGAATTCGACAGTGAGTTTTATAACATCACAAAGACAATTAACATTCTAAATGCAGTCAACCCAACTAACTTTGACCAGCAAAAAAGAACTTTCTTTGATAGCCATTTTTCGATTGAGCCTGAGTTTACTTACGAAGGAAGCAAACTAGACGTCTTTGCTACCAAAAGAAGGTTGTTAAACTTACCGCTAGAAAAGGTTGTTGATGAGGACCTAACGAACATTTACTCTGACACAATTGACAGCTATCTAGACAAGGTAGACCAATTTAACTCTATTGGCACTCATGACTTCATTTACGATTCGCTTCGTTATTTTGGCGAACCAACACAAAAAGATATCGGTAATGCAAAATTCATCCTGCATTTACCCGGTAATCTAAATGAGGAGAATGAGGAGATTTTAGCATTTGAGGAAATAAAAAATATATTAATCCAATTTGCTGAAAATAATAATCTTCCCTATAACCTCAGAATCGAAGAAAATATGATCGCTAATGCATTAGTATCGGGCAACACAATTAAGCTCAATAAGAATGCAAAGCTTTCCGTAAGCGACACCAATGCCTTGGCGCACCATGAGATGGGGGTGCATTTAGTGACCACTTTAAACGCAAGACAACAACCACTGCGAATTTTAGAAATTGGTAATCCGCTGAATACCATGACACAAGAAGGCTTGGCTATTTTAAGTGAATACTTGTCAGACAATTTAACCATTAAACGTCTGAAAATATTGGCTTTGCGGGTAGTTGCGGTGCAATCTATGATAAAAGAAAAAAGCTTCAGAAAAAGTTTTTCTCTGCTCAAAGAGGAGTATGGTGCAAGCAATGACATTGCATTTTCTGTGTGTTCGCGGATATATAGGGGGGGCGGTTTTGTAAAAGATTATTTATACATGCAAGGCTTTCATAGAATGCTTAATGCATATGAAAACGAGCCCAATTTTAATTTGCTATTTGCGGGTAAAACATCCGTTGATTACTTACCGCAAATTAGCAGATTAATAGACCGAGGCATCCTGCATAAGCCTCAGTATGTTTCTAATATATTTCAAAATCCAACGAGTTTAAGCGAAATTAAGCAATATATTGCGCACGCGATAAAGTAGCCGCAATCAATAAAAGCGCACTACTTCCGTTTTGAAGCACTGCGTTTCTTTGCCTTAACTCTATCACCTGTAATCTCTGTTTTAGTGATTTTGTTAGTTTTGCTAGGGCGACCACTCTTTGAAATGCTTTTCAACAAACTTTGGCGGTTGCTCACCTCAAACCCTTTCTTTACGACTCGTCTAATAGGAGTGCCAATCAGGGTTTCAATGCGACTGATTGTGCGCTCTTCTTCACGACTTACAAATGAGATTGCATTCCCTGAGTTTCCAGCGCGCCCGGTGCGACCGATTCGGTGAACATAATCTTCGGGTAAATAAGGCAGATTATAGTTAACCACAAAATCCAAACCTTGAATGTCGAGTCCTCGAGCTGCAACTTCGGTAGAAATTAACACTTGAAGTTTTGCTGACTTAAAATCAGCCAATGCACGGCGACGTGAGCCTTGGCTTTTATCGCCGTGACAAACTGCAGCGTCAATTTTACTGTGTTTTAGTGCCGCCATTAACTTGTCAGCTTGCTCTTTTGTACTAGTAAAAACCAATACTTGAAACCAATTCTGTTCTTTTAGTAATAGCTTAAATAAATCAATTTTGCGTGATTCTTCAACCGGGTACATCACATGATTTACCGTATCAGCAGCAGCGTTCGCTCTACTTACTCGAATTTCATTGTGGTTAGTTAATATTTTGTGGCACAACTCATTAACTGCTGGTGAACTGGTTGCTGAGTATAAGAGAGTTTGACGTTTTTTTGCCGTGTGCTGCATAATTTTGCTTACATCAGCAATAAAACCCATGTCCAACATGCGATCAGCTTCATCAAGCACAACAAATTCTGCATTAGCCAAAGTCACATTATTCAGTGCCATGTGCTCTAACAAACGACCAGGCGTTGAAATGAGAACGTCAATTCCTTGCTTGAGTTTACTCATTTGCCCAGCCATTTTAACGCCACCGTATACTGCGGTAACCGTTAATGATGTGAATTGAGCATAGCTGCCAATCGCTTCAGCAAGCTGTTCAGCGAGTTCTCTTGTTGGCGTTAAAATAAGCGCTCTTGGGCTACTTGAAATAGTCTCTTTAGGCGTGTCTAACATTTGCTGCAAAACAGGCAGTCCAAAAGCGGCTGTTTTGCCGGTGCCCGTTTGGGCATGCACAAGCAAATCTTTGCCGCGACGCGCTTTTACTATTGATAATTCTTGAACTGGCGTCATTTCGCTGTACCCACAAGCTTCAATAGCTTGCTCAAGAGATGGGTGTAAACCTAAAGTCGAAAATTTCATGTGGGGTCCTCTGTAGCGGTTTTCTGTAAGGTAGTCGTTTAATGGCATGAAAGACCAATAAACACTGGCTACAGTCAAAAAATGAATGCGGAATATACAGTATTTTATACGATTTAGTGAGATTAAATGATGTTTTTCTGCTCAATAATAATATTAGGACAATTCATAATACTATCGAAGATACTCAAATATGAAAAATAGCGCAGCTTTAATTTCTAGTTCCTGTTTCACGTGGCTGTTTTAACTACAAAAAATCAACATTTCAATTGCTGGCACTGTCTATTTTTAGTGCTGTCTGTTTTTTTCTTTCTCGCTGTTTCTTAGCAATCAGATGTGTTGGAGTACTTATAAATAGGTTTAAAAACAACCCAAATAGCACACCAAATGGAATAATGTCTGTTGTAATCGGCAATCCAAATGAAAAATCATCTAAAGTATTGCCTACATATTCCCAACCGCTTGGTGAGAACATAACGCCCAAATTTTCGATTATATTGTCGTGCTGGAAAATAACGAGTGCCTCACTCACCTCATTGTAGTTGATAATAGTTGTTGTTTCTGAACAGCATCATCGCGCACATCCCACACTTCATGTCTTAGATGGTGCTCAATCATGGCATCCATAGAAGCATAATTATATTTTTTGACAGTTTCTTGATATCCGTTGATCTGGCCTTGACTCGATTCATGCATACCTGCAATAACGTGTCACTATTTGCATAAAAAATATAGTTTTTTGTGATTCGACGGTTACTGTTTTAACGTTATCCTTTATTTTAAGAATGTATTGTGTATTTGTGGGCTTCTCAAAAAAACATAAATAGGACGTAAATAGTATTTACTTCATATTCGAAAAGACTTAACTTTTAAGCTAACGGTTACGTTTAAGCAGAATATAGATTTTTAGAGCACTCACGCATACAGTGTTGGTCTAGCAAAAATTAACGCACGAGAATGATGAAGAGTGAGACGATGAATAAAAAGTATGTTCCGCAAAAAAACTCCTTATCTAATCCTACTAGCCATTCTGCACATAGCATAGCTTCACCTACTAGTGATGAAGGATTAATTAGCGATGGCTTGTTTAACGAAAGT
>JBLHOI010000132.1:0-6090 GCA_047621375.1 Glaciecola sp. | reverse complement strand
CAATGAATTCCATCGGATAAAACATCATTTTCAGCGCTAAGAAATTTGTAGACCAACCGACAAACGCACTGATTAGCGGAATAGACAACAAGGTGAGAGTCGCAATATCAAAACCAAAATCCATAAAATAGGGTCACGTTGTTGGTATAGTATTCGTGGGCAGAGATGCTCGTCATCAAAATGCCATCAGAATGAGAATGATCAATATAAAGTATTATTCATTATTGAAATACTGTTCAAATAAAGATTGCAATAATATACTAGTTTTACTTAGTTAATACTAACTAAGTAATGTTAAGCATTGCCTCGCTAACACTAATTCCCTATCGAATTAGGTGGCACTTTCTAATTGTTTACGCTTACATCTAGGTATTATCGTCTATTAAGAGTAACGACATGTCAAAAAAAACACTTTCTGAGCTAAACAACCTCATGAAAACCGCTGAGTGTTATGCCGATTATAAAAATGCTGCGCAGGCGCATGACGACCTATCTGGCGCGTCAGAATGGAAAGCCAAGGAAGTCTGTAAAGACTATGATTACCAAGCCATTCGTAAACGCGTACAAAGAATGCAGCTAGCAAGGTCAAGCAATGATGCGACAGGTCTGATGTACATTTTGCATGAAGGTCTGCATGGCAATTTGGGAAATATTGCTGCTTCTGCACTCAACCGTCACGTAAAAATTGGTACGAAGCATTTAATTGAAGAGTATATTCAGGAAGTTTGTGAAGCGTTGGATTATATTTATCAGGCAGATGAAATTGATTTCTATGAGAAATTATCATTTTTTGATGAAACAGCGCATGCCTTTGGACGCAGTTGCATTATGCTCAGTGGCGGTGCAGGGTTAGGTTTCTTTCACGCGGGAGTTGTTAAAGCTCTGGTTGAGCATGACGTACTTCCCAGCGTTATATCGGGGGCAAGTGCAGGTTCTATTGTTGCGGCCTTGGTGGGAACGAGAACAAACGAAGAATTATTGGAAATGCTAACGCCCGAGTTTATTTACGCAGGGTTCAGTAAATGGCTTGAATGGCAAGGTTTTGGTAAGGATGGCCTATTTGATAGCACCAATCTTGAAAATGCGTTAATTGAATTATTTGATTTGACCACCTTTGAAGAAGCCTATAAAAAGACAGGCAGGCACATGACGATTACGGTTTCAGCTGCGGATCTGCACCAGTTTTCACGTTTGCTTAACGCGAAAACATCGCCGAATGCGATTATCGCCCAAGCGGCTAGGGCATCTTGTGCTCTGCCCATTGTTTTTTCAGCGGTTCAATTAAAAGCTAAAGATCAGGCGGGTGAGATTGTTCCCTATATCCCTAGCCGTCGTTTTGCTGACGGTTCTATCATGGCAGACTTACCTTTTGATCGGTTAGCGCGTTTATATGGGGTCAACCACAGCATCGTGAGTCAAACCAATCCTTTATCGACATTTTTTCAAGTAAGTGGCAAACGCGATGCCTCTGGTTTTCTGGAATTAAGCTTACGCTACGCAGCCAAGATTGCCAAAATCAATAGCATTTATGCCTTTGATTTACTGGAAAATGTTATCAGCCACCAGGCGACTAAATTAGGCATCCATAAGATAAGGTCTATTGTTGATCAGCAGTATTTAGGGGATATTAATATACAGCCTACGTCGACAATAACTAACGTTAAGCAACTTATTGCCAATCCAAGTCTGGAGGGCTTAACTGAATTATTTAAAAGTGGAGAGCGTGCCACCTGGCCGCAATTAGATTTAATTAAGCGCAATACTATTATCAGTGAAACACTGCGTAAACATTTGAAAAGTTTGAAAGAAAGAGAAGCTAAAATACTAGGTAATAAGAATGGTGTAACCGTCGTTAATGTCTAAAACATTTCCTTTTGATGCAAGGCGGCTCTGTCGCTTTGCCTCGAACAGCCAATGTACTCGTTGAAAAATTCAAAATGAGCGTGATTCATGATTGAGAAAATATTAAAGATTTCGGATACTTTTTGGAATATCCGTGGCGAATTTAAAGTTTTTGGGTTGTTAAATATTGGCACCCAAGCGTCTTTGGTAAAACGCAGTAATGGCTTGTATGTATTATTAGATGCTTATACCTTGCAAGGTGATATTAAACAGCAAGTCGACTCGATGACAAATAATGGCGTCGATATTGAAGCAATTATTAACTTGCATCCTTTTCATACGATGCATGTTGAAAAAGCACATGCTGATTATCCAAACGCAAAATTGTACGGTACACAGCGCCATATGGATAAGTTCCCAGATTTGCCTTGGCAAGTAGAACTAACCGATTCAAGTGAATTTGCTCGCTTATTTTCTGAGGATTTTGAATTCTCTGTGCCCCGTGGTGTCGATTTTATTTCACATAATGAGAATCTGCACTTTTCATCGGTAATGGCTTATCATCTTGCATCAAAAACCATTCATGTTGACGACACCTTAATGCTTCTAAGATTACCCGGTTTATTCGGTGTTTTAAAAAGTCCTGAAGTATCTTTTCATATGACATTATCCAGAACGCTAGAGCGACGTAAAGGTGCTGCTGATGACTTTAGGCTTTGGGTTGCACAAATAGCGGAGCAATGGAGTGATGCCAAAGTGCTATGCGCCGCTCATTCACAGACATTGGTTGTTAAAAATACATCGCCTTCTATTGCGGCAATGATCATGATCGCATTGCAACGCGAAGAAAAAATGTTAAACGCACACAAAAAAAAGTTTGGCTAAAAACGTTAAAGTGGTCTGAATAAGAAAATACAGTATCGCTCATAATTACATTGCCGCTATGCTGTTTTTGATTATCTCTTGATTTACGCGCCCTTGATACAAAATTGTCAGAATTTCACCTAGGCAATCCCCGCTATTATCCTGCACACTCATCTTATAAAAATATTAATGACCTTTGTAGGAATGTTTTATGAAATTATTTGTTACCGCACTGATTGCTACGGTTCTTTTAGTGTCTATGTATTCAGGTCGTTATTACATGGGCTTTATCGATTTAGCTCCAGAAGTAGTGAGCATTCGTTATACCAATGAAGAGTCTGAATTTATTACGCTAGGTGGATTACAAAAAGGTATTGAGCTTCATTATCGTGACGAAGGGTTAAGTGTTGAAGAACATCCTGATGCGCCAGTATTGTTTTTATTGCATGGCGTTATGGCCAGTCTTCATACTTGGGATGGTTGGGTTAAATATTTACAAAGTGACTTTCGTATTATTCGCGTCGACATTCCAGGTTTTGGCTTAACAGGCCCTTACGCGGATGGGATATACAGTCTTGAACGCGCAGTGGATATGTTGCACCAACTAAGTCGTGAACTTAACATTGATTCATTTTTTCTCGCGGGTAATTCCATGGGTGGATATATTTCTTGGAACTTTGCTGTGCAATATCCAGAAAAAGTTAAGCGTTTAATTTTATTAGATTCTGCGGGTTACCCGTTTGAACTTCCTATGATAATTGAGCTTTTACGCACCCCTGTTTTAAAAGATATAATGGCTTTTATAACCCCCAAATTTGTTGTCGCGCAGACATTAGATGAAGTGTATGGCGACCGCTCTAAAATAACCGATGAAACGATTGATCGTTATCACCAGTTAATGTTGCGCTCAGGAAATCGTACTGCCGTTGTGAGTGTATTAAAAAGTCTTGGCAGTATGAAAAATGACAAAATCAAAGCGCTTGAAATCCCAACACTGATTCAGTGGGGAAGAGTCGATGCCTGGATTCCTTTAGAGCATTCAGAAAGGTTTGCCGCCGATATTGAAGGGTCTAAAGTGATCACTTATCCGGGTGTGGGGCATATGCCTATGGAAGAAATTCCTCAACAAACCGCTAAAGATGCAAAAGATTTCTTATTATTGGTTATTGATGAGTCGCGGCACATCGAACCTGTGCAAGTGACCCAAGTTATCATCTTATAGACCACGAGCGGCAAGGATCGAAATAACGGCTTTTGGGATTGAAATACTAAAAGCATCGGGTTCCGGTTTGAATAGCCAACATTGTGTCATATTTCACCGCTCGCTTGTCTTGCGCTTTCGATTAAGTAAGGCGCAAGTGCGCTTTTAAAATCCAGTGTTGCCCCTAACTTATTGGCGAGTAATATCATGCCGGTAATTTTACGATTGACTAATGCAACCTCAAATATAGGAGATGCTGCGGCTGCCTTATCCGTAATTAATGGCATAGTAATATTTTGAATGCGCTTAACGAGTTGTTGTTGTTTTAAATTGTAGCCAGTATCACTTTGCAAACAATCGCTAGCCTCAAAACACGCCTGTAGTACAGTATCGATAGCCGTAGTGCTCATGTTATTGTCAATTAAACCAAGCGAATACAAGGCTGAACGCATCTTGCTAGTATCTTGGC
Source organism: Glaciecola sp. (assembly GCA_047621375.1). GTDB lineage: Bacteria > Pseudomonadota > Gammaproteobacteria > Enterobacterales > Alteromonadaceae > Glaciecola. The sequence goes on along the minus strand of JBLHOI010000132.1, from coordinate 1,714 downwards.
GCTGCATCGCATCAGCCATAGAGAGATAATGCCTTGAGGTATGCTGAGAAATCTGCCGGCAGGCTCCAAAATCAAGTAATACTATCTTTTGCGTATCGCTCTGATACAAAAAATTGGCAAAGTTTGGGTCACTCTGCATCAGTTTATGGCTGAACAGCTCTTGGTAGGTTAAGTGCATTAACTGAGTACAGACTCGATCCACAATATCAGTACTCATGGTACTAATATCAGTGATGGCAGAACCTTCGATGTATTCCATCACCAGTATGTTTTGGTCAGTGAGCTCGTCAACGACAAAGGGCACTACAAAGCGAGGGTCGTTGCGCAGGTTTGTACGATAAGTTTTAAGAAACTTGGCCTCTTGCAGATAATTAGCTTCGTTTTTAAGTTGTGTCTTTGCTTCAGCGAGCAGGCTCGTGAAATCGATATGCTTCGGTAATATACCGCTCAATTTTAGTAAACTCATGACGTTATCAATGTCACTGTCAATGCTTTCCCTTACACCTGGGTATTGAATTTTAATCGCCAGCTGACGACCATCTTTTAGTATTGCTCTATGAACCTGACCGATGCTTGCCGACGCGATGGGGGTAAATGAAAAAGAACTAAACTGTTGAAGCCAGTCTTTCGACCAAGACGCTTCTAAGGTTTTTAGCAGTTGCGCCTTAGGCATTGGGTCAGCCTCTTGGCGCAGTCGTGAGAGAATGGGTTCCCATTCGGCAGGCAGTAACTCACCGGCATCCATAGAGAGTAGTTGACCCAATTTCATGGCTGCACCGCGCATATGGGCTAGACGCTTAGTGATCGATACCGCGTTTTCGATACTCAGTAAGGATTGAGCTAATGAGGGGCGCTGACCACTGAGAATCTGTTTTGTGGCGCCTTTAACAATATTGCCTGCAACCGCTGAAGCTAAGCCCCCCAGCTTAGCTAAGCGAGCAATTCTTCCGGACGGTACTTTCCGCTCGATGGGTTTGTCTGTCATAGTAAAATTGATTCGTTGGGCATGTTAACGTTCTACCTTAGGGGGTGTTTAATACAGCCTCTTTGTTATCTACAGCGAGCGCCGAGGATCGACGATAAGATTGGCAAAAATTAAGCCAGCAACCAGAGACATTAAAATCAGAAAAGACTGGCTGCCAATTTGTTCTATGTGCAAAATTTCTTTGCCTGAAATGACAGTATTTAGACCCATATACAGTTTGCTTCCGGGTACTAGTACAACAATACCTTGCAAAAGCACAATTGCGGCGGGGGCTTTGAGCCAGCGCGCATACAGGTTGGCGTACATTCCTAAGAATAATGCCGCAAAAAACGTGCCTAATGCAATGCCAAAAAATGCAGAGGCTAATAAACTTACCCCATGGCCAAGAAAACCGGCGGCTACGCCCCAAGGTGCATCTTTTAATCGAATCTTAAACATAACCATCAAACTAAAAGAAAGCACCAATACGGCTAGCCAGCCAGTCCACTTGGGCAGAAGTACCGCTTCTTGCTGTGGCACATTGCCAAATAGCACGCTTGCGATGGCAAATCCCAAAAAAGCACCGAAATAGAGTTTAAATAAAACCATCAGCGCGTCCATTACGCGCACGGTGCCTGAGACAAGATCCCGAGCGGCCAATTCAGATAGGCCAACGGTTAAGGCTAACCCTGGAATAAACACAATAATACTGGCCAGTACTACCAATGCCATATTAATACTGGGCTCTAT
>JBLHOI010000131.1:0-6093 GCA_047621375.1 Glaciecola sp. | reverse complement strand
TTTCTAAAGAATCAAAGCAAAAACTAGACGCACTACTAGAGTCAGGTTTACTTGCCAGTAAGGGCCGGTTAAACGTTGTCGATGGAAAACTATCCGGATCATCGGTAATCAACCTAAGTGCATTGAAATTAAATGCGACTGGTAAAAATGATTTAACCAGTGCAATGGCTGACATAATTTCAGGACTTTCCGAGCTGAAATTGAGTACAGATTTTTCAGGCAGTCTGTCTAGCCCATCCATCAGAATTAAGTCTGATTTGGATAAAAAAATGCTGCACGCCATTTCTAGTGGCTTGACTGGCAATAGTTCTGGTAAGCTAAGCGAGCTAAAAAGCAAATTGAATGCAAAAGTAGCCGAGCAGTTAGGTCGTTCAAGTCAACAACTAGAGTCAATTGATGCCTTACTAGCAGCGGTTCAAGGCGATACTGAAAGCCTAAATGAGGTATTAAATTCGCAGATAAAAAATGCATTAGACCGAAAAAAAGACAAATTATTAAACAAGCTTACTGACAGATTGATTGGTAAAGAATAAATAAATAAAACCAATAAGGAATGAGTCATGCACAATAGATGGTTACTCGTCATATTGATTGCCCTGCTTGGGTTACTGCAAGCTCGCCTTTGGTTTGGCAAAAATAGCATTGCCGACTACAATTCGATGAAGTCAGAAGTAGAAGAATTGCAAACACAAAACGCCAACCTAAAACAACGAAACGCACTTTTACAGGCTGATATTAGTGACCTTCAGCTCGGTTTAGAGTCTATTGAAGAGCGTGCACGTAACGAATTAGGCCTAATTAAAGACGGCGAGACTTTTTACCGAATACTACCCCCAGAGAAGTAATTTTGACAGCAGTAGACACATTTGTAGCAGTTGTTCCTGCCGCCGGTATTGGTAGTAGAATGAATTCATCAGTGGCAAAGCAATATCTCACTCTTGGCCATAAGACCGTTATCGAGCATACGCTCGACGCTTTGCTGTCGCATCATCAAATTCAACGAGTTGTTGTCGTTTTACATCCACAAGACTGCACTTTTCAATCATTAAAAATCGCTCAGAACCCATTAATTGAAACTGTCATTGGCGGCACCGAGCGAGTAGATTCAGTCTTGAGCGGTTTAAAGCATTGCTTAATGATGCCAACACCAAATGTAAACCCATGGATCTTGGTACATGATGCGGCGAGGCCTTGCGTGACGCATAAGGAGCTTAACGATTTATTCGCCTGTATTAACACCTGCGAAGGCGCAATATTGGCTGTTCCGGTTACCGATACTATTAAGCGAGCTTCCTCAAAAGAAAATAATCCAATAGCTCAAATTGAAAAAACGATTGAACGCACTCATCTTTGGCAAGCTCAAACGCCCCAATTTTTTCCACTTCAAAAGTTAATCGATGCTATCCAATTAGCACAACGTGATAATATTAATATTACTGATGAGGCCTCAGCAATGGAGCATATTAATGCGAGTGTGCGACTTATTGAAGGACGGCCTACCAACATCAAGATAACCCACCCATGCGATCTAGCACTCGCTGAGTTTTATTTAACCACTAATACGTTCGCAAAAAATAATAGACAGGGAGGTACGCTATGTTCCGTATAGGTCATGGTTACGATGTGCACAAGTTTGGAGGAGCGGGCCCAATCACTATTGGTGGTATCTCTATAGTCCATGAACGCGGCTTAATTGCGCATTCCGACGGTGACGTCGCCCTGCATGCTTTATGCGATGCACTGCTCGGGTCATTAGCGCTGGGGGATATTGGGCATCACTTTCCAGACACCAATGCAAGCTATGAAAACATTAGCAGCCTCGAACTGTTGAGACAGGTTTATAATCGAATTCAAGATTTAGGCTATATGCTAGGTAATGCAGATATTACTATTGAAGCTCAATCGCCCAAAATGGCGCCTCACATTCAATTTATGCGCGCCGCAATCTCTGATGCCATTGGCGTTTCAGTTAATGACATCAGCATCAAAGCGACGACAACTGAAGGCCTCGGCTTTGTAGGACGAGAAGAAGGCATTGCATGCCACGCTGTCGTTCTCATATGTCCGCGCAGGTAGATCACACAATGTCATTATCTATTTCACATTGGTCTAGGTTGTATGGCGATGCATTAGGCAGCGCAACACTCAAACAAGAAATGCATGATTTTACCGTTGAGGAGCAACTCGGATTTGAGCCCAGTGGAGAGGGTGAGCACATCTTTTTGTGGTTAGAGAAAACGAACTTAAATACCGCGTTTGTCGCTGAGTCGTTAGCTAAATTTAGTCGATTGCATTTGCGCGATATCACTTACGCAGGCAGAAAAGATAAGTTTGCCCTCACTCGACAGTGGTTCGGTGTGCATATTGCCAACAAAAAAGAACCTAACTGGGATGAATTCGAGCTCGAAGGTGCCAAAATTTTACAGGTGGCGCGCAATGATCGAAAACTTCGGGTGGGCGTGCTCAAAGGTAATAAATTCCAACTTATATTGCGAAATTTAACATCCCATTCGGGCGCTGATGCGGAGTTTGATGTTCAAGCATTAGAGCAGAGACTCCAACTTATAAAACACCAAGGCGCACCTAATTATTATGGTAGCCAACGATTTGGTGAAATGAGAGTCACGCCGGTTGTCGATGAGCAATCGACCGCGGTCGGCAAATTAATGCTAGGTGGTAATCTTGCACTCGCTGAAAAGCTGATAGGTGGAGAAGCCATCCGTAATCGTAATAAACGTTCCTTGGCTATATCAGCATTAAGAAGCTGGTTGTTTAATGAAATTATCCACCAACGAATAGTACAACATAACTTCCATCAACCGTTGCTTGGTGATGCTATGCAATTGAGTGGTTCAAACAGCTTTTTTGTATTCGAAGATGAATCTGAACAGGCTAACATACTAAAGCGATTAGCTGAGTTTGATATCAATATAACGGCGCCACTTTGGGGCGATGGCAAGCTACATTCAACTGCTGCAGCTAGAGTTTTAGAATTGGAATGTGTATCTCATTTTCCTGAAATCATCCAAACGCTGAACTCGCTAGGATTAAAGCAACAAAGAAGAGCCATTCGTGTCATTCCGCAAGGATTTACATGGCAAATAGAAGATAATAATCTGAAGATGCAGTTCTCACTTCCTGCAGGCTGTTTTGCAACCTCTATTGTGAGAGAATTACTGGACGTTTAAACGTCTTTTGTTTTATTTTTGCTCACGTAGGAAACGGATTTAGTTAGTTTCAAAATATTTTTATGCATCTCCATATTTGGGGTATGAAAGCCCAGCATAGCCAACGATTAAAAAGGCAAATAATACATGAACATATTATTAAGCAATGACGATGGTGTAAACGCAATAGGAATAGCGGTACTTTTTGAGCATTTATCAAAAGAGCACAATGTCACCGTAATTGCGCCAGACCGCAACTGCAGTGGCATGAGTAACGCACTTTCACTGCATACCCCACTGCGCATCGAACAGATGCCAAATGGGTTTTATGCTGTGAACGGAACGCCGTCCGATTGTGTCCAGTTAGGCATTAATAAATTTATGCTTCAAGAGCCTGATTTAGTCGTGTCAGGCATAAATCATGGTGCTAATTTAGGTGACGACACTATTTATTCTGGTACAGTTGCCGCGGCATTAGAAGGCCGCCATATGGGCTTACCAGCGATAGCTGTCTCACTATGCAGCAAGAAAACAGATTATTTCGATACAGCAGCTAAGGTGACTTGCGATATTATTCGACGTATTGTCTCGCACCCTTTAGAAAAAAATGAAATTTTAAATGTCAATGTGCCAGCCATACCATACGACTCAATAAAAGGTATAGTGGCAACCAGACTAGGTAAACGTCATCGGGCAGAGACAATGGTGCAAAGCACAGACCCTTTTGGCCGGACAATATACTGGTACGGCAAATTGGGCACTGAGCAGGATGCCGGTGACGGAACTGACTTTGCCGCAGTAAATAATAATTATTGCTCTGTAACACCCCTGTCGGTAGATATGACAGTGCATCAAAAAGTAAGCAAAATGAATACTTGGTTAAATACCAAAGAACCGATGAACTAGGAATAGAAATGGTAATATCATCTCGCAAGGGTTTACAACTCGCGCAACTAGTAGAGCAAGAAGGCGTCAGCGACTATAGAGTATTAAACGCTATTGCTAAGACACCTCGCGAAATTTTTATTCCAGATGCTCTGAAGCACAAGGCTTATCAGAATACAGCCTTGCCTATAGGTCAAGGTCAAACCATATCACAGCCGTATATTGTGGCAAAAATGACAGAGTTATTGCTTAACGCCCCAGTACTACCTCAAAAAATATTAGAAATTGGCACCGGATCTGGTTATCAGACGGCAATTTTAGCAGGTATTTTTGGTCACATATATTCTGTCGAACGCATCAAAGCGCTGCAGTTCCATGCCAAACGTCGAATGAACCAACTCGACTATCACAACATTTCAATGAAACACGGTGATGGCTGGCAAGGCTGGAAAAGTAAAGGTCCGTTTGACGGTATTATTGTTACCGCAGCTGCGGCACAACTGCCACAAGCTTTACTCGACCAACTCAATGACGGTGGGCGCTTAATTATTCCAGTTGGGAATGAACAACAAAGCTTGAAGTGTATTGATCGTCAAGGTGAAGCCTTTATTGAAGAAACCATAGAGTCGGTGCGTTTCGTGCCTTTAGTTGCAGGTGATTTACTATGAAGCTATTTGAAACTTGTTATGAACTTTGCTTAAAATGGGCGCAACACAGACACGCTGAAAAGTACCTCGCCGGCTTAAGCTGCTCTGAATCCATGTTCTTTCCTATTCCACCCGATGTTATGCTGGCTCCCATGGCGCTTAGTCAACCAAAAAAGGCCTGGCGCTTTGCCTTGGTTACCACAGTAGCATCTGTTATTGGTGGCATATTAGGTTACCTACTAGGTTACTTTGCATTTGAATCTTTTATTCAACCAGTAGTGGTAGAGATGGGTTATCAAGACAAACTAACCCAAGCGACCCTATGGTTTAAGGAATATGGTGTCTGGGTCGTATTTTTAGCCGGCTTTTCTCCGATCCCGTATAAGGTGTTCACTATTAGTGCTGGTTTTTTAAACATGGCACTTATTCCTTTCATAATCGCTTCAACGATTGGTCGAGGCATGCGCTTCTTTTTAGTTGCAGCCTTAATGAAATATGGTGGACCCATGATGGAAGCCAAATTAAAAAAATATATAGAAATTATTGGTTGGGGTTCTGTCGCACTCGCAGTAGCTCTCTATTTAATACTCAGGTAAGAAATACATGATTTGCTTGGTCAAACGGAAATTGATGGGCTTTGCAAAAACAGGGATAGTTGTTATTTCGTTTATATTGCTGGCGTCATGTAGCGGTCGTTCTCAGCCGGCACCCGTCATGTCGCTTAACACTGCTGTTGCGAAACAAAACAATCTTACCGAAATCGATGGCGATACATATAAGGTCCAAAAAGGCGACACTCTGTTCGCGGTTGCGTTTTATAGCGGTAATGATTATCAAGATCTCGCGAAATATAACAGCATACAAGCGCCATACAACATATATCCCGGTCAAAATTTGTCCTTAATTTCGTCATCTGAAAAAAATAAAAACAATGATATAAGCTCAAAACCAAATAGTTATCCTAAAGTTGTAGTTGACCCAGCGAAAACGCAAGCGTATGGTAAAAGACGTAATAACAAACATCGAGAAAAATCAAAAAAAAGCGATCAAACGTCGGATAAACTTGACAATAACGTGGTTTGGATTTGGCCCGCATCAGGAAAATCAACCTCGGCTGTGGTGGGTAGCGATGGTACCAACCGCGGGGTCGATATAAAAGGCGATTTATATTCTCCGATATCTGCAGCAGCCAGTGGCAAAGTCGTTTACGCTGGGAACGCACTAAAGGGATATGGAAATTTAGTCATTATTAAGCATGAAAATAATCTGTTAAGTGCTTACGCGCACAATGATACGATTTTAGTCGGTGAGCAACGGTATGTTAAGCAAGGACAAAAAATCGCAACTATGGGGCGCACTGGTTCCAAAGATGTTATGTTGCATTTTGAAATTAG